>JAICUE010000241.1 GCA_025936015.1 Gemmatimonadaceae bacterium | reverse complement strand
GGTCGATGACGAGGGACGCGTCGCGACCGCGCGCGTCGTCGCTCGCGGCGACGTCGGGAAGGTGCTCGCGCTGCCGGGGTTCGCCAAGCGCGGCGAGATGCTGGTGCACAATCATCCGTCGGGGCTGCTCGAGCCGTCGCCTGCCGACCTCGATGTCGCTGCGCGAATCCACGGCGATGGGATCGGCTTCGGGATCGTCGACAACGCCGCGACCGAGCTCTATGTCGTCGTCGAGGTGCCGCGCCACGATCCGCTCGTCACCCTCGATCCCGATGCGATCGACGCTGACCTCGGGCCCGACGGGCCGATCGCCGCGCTGCATGGCGCGTACGAGGACCGGCCCAGCCAGCGCCGGATGGCGACCACTATCGCTCGCCTCTACAGCGAGGGCGGCATCGGGCTCCTCGAGGCAGGGACCGGGGTCGGCAAATCGTTAGGCTACCTGCTGCCTGCGCTCCGCTGGGCAGCCGCGAATGGCGAGCGGACGATCGTCAGCACGAACACGATCAATCTCCAGGAGCAGTTGATCGGCAAGGATCTCCCGTTCCTCGCGAAAGCGCTGAGCGACCAGCCGGTTCGCTTCGCGATGCTGAAGGGGTGGCGCAATTATCTCTGCCTGACGCGACTCGAGCAGGCGCGGTCGAATGAAGGGACGTTGCTCGACGTCGGCGAGCGGAACGAACTCGCGGCGATCGCGGCGTGGGCCGAGCGGACGAAGGACGGTTCGGTCGCCGACATGGCGACGCCGCCGCGTCCCGAGATCTGGGACGAGGTCGCGGCCGAGCCTGATCTCTGCACGCGGCTGCAATGTCCGGCGTATCAGAAGTGTTTCGTATACGCGGCGCGCCGTGAGGCAGCGAAGGCGGACGTCGTCGTCGTGAACCACCACCTGCTCCTCAGCGACGTCGCCGTCAGGCGCGCGACGCAGAATTGGGAGGAAGCAGCGGTGCTGCCGTCGTACGATCGACTTGTCATCGACGAAGGACATCATCTCGAGGATGCGGCGGCCGGTCACCTCGGCGCCACCGTCACCCGGCGCGCGCTCGTTCGCGCGTTCAATCGGCTCGAGCGGAAGCAGGGACGGGGACTGCTCGCGTCGCTGGTCGGCAAGCTGTTGTCGCAGACGGATCTTCTCTCGGCGGCGAGCCTCGATCTCGTCAACCAGCGACTCGCGCCGGCGGTGCACGCCGCGCGCGAGAAGGGCGCGCTCGTCTTCGACCTGCTCGACACGGTGCTGATGGAAGCGGGCGTCCCGATCATGCGGCTCACCGACGACTTCGCGAGTCATCCGGTGTGGCGCGCGGGGCTTGACGTCGCACTGAGCGACCTGCTGGCCGAGATCGAGCTGCTGCACGAGGGTTTGCGAATCGTGCGCGATCGCCTCGAGGGGAGCGGTAAGCTCGAGGAATCGGTGGCGCCGCTGCTCAACGAAATCCGCGCGGTCGGCAAGCGGTTGCAGACTTCGGGTGACTCGTTGCGCAACGCGCTTCGCCCGGCCGCCGACGCCGAGCCGACGGTGCGCTGGATCGAAGTGCGCGGACGCGACCGCGGCGTCGCCGTCTCGGCGGTGCCGCTCGATCTCGCGCCCATTTTGCGCGAGGATCTCTTCAAGCGCGCACAGACGACGGTGATCACCAGCGCGACGCTCGCGACGGACAATCGCTTCGAGTTCCTCGCTTCGCGGCTCGGGCTCGACGAGCAGGACGTCATCCCGCACACCGACGTCTTCCCGTCGCCCTTCGACTACCCGTCGCAGTCGATCCTCGCGGTGCCGAGCGACTTTCCCGCGCCTAACGTTGACGCGAGCGCACACTTCCAGGCGGTGGTCCGGGCGACGATCGATCTCGCCGACGCCTCGGATGGCGGGTTGTTCATCCTGTTCACCAGCCACAAGGATCTCCGCGCCGCGGCGGTCGAGCTGCGCGCTCGCGGCGTCGAGCGCCGCTGGCCGCTGCTCGTCCATGGCGAAGATTCACGCGATGCGCTGCTCCGCCGCTTCCGCGACAACGGCAGTGCGATCCTGTTAGGCACCGCGTCGTTCTGGGAAGGGGTGGACGTGCCCGGACGCGCGCTGCGCGGACTGCTCATTTCGCGCTTTCCCTTTCGCGTTCCCACCGAGCCGGTGACCGCGGCGCACTGCGAGTCGATCGAGGCGCGGGGGGGCAATCCATTCGCCGAGTACATGATGCCGCACGCCGCGCTGCGATTGAAGCAGGGGTTCGGCCGGCTCATCCGCACGGCGACCGATCGCGGCGTGGTAATCCTCGCCGACCCGCGGGCGACGAGCAAGCCGTACGGCCGCGAGCTGGTGAAATCGCTGCCTCCGGCGCGGCGCTTGTTCACTTCGTGGTCGAAGATTCTCGACGAGGTCCGTATCTTCTATTCACCGAACGAGGCGTAGCCCGGCTTCGTCGGCCGTGTCGCGGCGCGCGGGTCGCGCGGCGGACCTCACCTCATCGCTTGGCCACGTATGCTCCCAGGAAAGATCGTCTGTGTCGGCCGCAACTATCGCGAGCACGCCAAGGAACTCGGTAACGACGTACCGAAGGAGCCGTTGATCTTTCTCAAGCCGCCGTCGAGCGTGATCAGGAGCGGCGAATCGATCGTGCTGCCGTCGGTCTCTTCACGCGTCGAGTTCGAAGGCGAGATCGGGATCGTCATCGGCAAGACGCTGCGCAAGGCGAGCGAACGGGACGCCGCGCGCGCGATCGGCGGCATCGTCGCGGTCAACGACGTCACCGCCCGCGACCTGCAGAAGAGCGACGGCCAGTGGACGCGGGCGAAGGGCTTCGACAGCTTCTGCCCTCTTGGCGAGCCGGGCGACGCCCCGTCCGAGCTGCAGCGCCTAACGGTGATCACCCGGGTCGACGGCGTCGAGAAGCAGCGGGCATCGGCGTCGGAGATGGTGTTCTCCATTCCCGCGCTGCTCGCGTACATCTCGAACGTGATGACGCTCGAGCCGGGCGACCTGGTCGCCACCGGGACACCGGCCGGTGTCGCACCCCTCGCACCGGGCCAGACCGTCGAAGTCGAGATCGCCGGAATCAGCCGCGTCAGCAATGGTGTGAAGGCGGATCGCTGATGCCGCGCCTGGCGCCACGGTTCGCGACTCTCCCGGCCTATCCGGGCGCGCACGTCCCGCTGCGCAAGCGCGAGCTCGTCGCGCAGGGCGTCGACGTGATCGACCTTGGCGCCGGCGACGCCGACCTCGCGCCGCCACCCGCGGCGATCGAAGCGCTCAAGCGCGCCGCCGACGAGCCGGGGATGAGCCGCTACGGATTCGGCCTCGGGCTCCCCGCCTATCGCGAGGCGATCTCCCGCTGGATGGAGCAGCGCTTCGGCGTGCGTTTCGATCCGTACACCGAGGTCGTCCCCCTCATCGGATCGAAGGAGGGAATTGCCCATCTCGCGATGGCGTACATCGGCGCCGGCGACGTCGCCATCATTCCCGAACCCGGCTATCTCGCCTACCTTGGCGGGACGCTGCTCGGCGAAGGGACGGCGTACACCGTCCCGCTCAGCGCCGAGCGCGACTTTCTGGTCGAGCTGGAGGACATCCCGGCCGACGTGCTGCGCCGGGCGCGGATTCTGTATCTCAACTACCCGAACAATCCAACGGCGGCGATCGCGCCCCGGTACTACCTCGAACGCGTCGTCGAGCAGTGCAGGGAACTCGACATTCTGCTGGTGTACGACAATGCCTACTCGGAGCTCGCCTACGACGGCTACCTGCCGCCGAGCATCTTCGAGATCGCGGGAGCGGACGACGTCGCAATCGAGTTCCACTCGTTGTCGAAGACGTACAACATGACGGGTTGGCGCTGCGGGTGGGCGGTGGCGCGCCCGCCGATCGCCGCCGCGCTGTCGAAGGTGAAGACGTTCGTTGACACTGGAGCATTCATGGCGGTGCAGGCAGCGGGTGTGGCCGCGATCGAGAGCTGGGCGAGCTGGGTTCCGGGAAACGTCGCGATCTTTCGCGAGCGCCGGGACGCGGCCGCCGATACATTCCGCGCGGCCGGCTTCCCGTGCGCCACGCCGCGCGCGGCGATGTACCTCTGGTGTCCGCTCCCCGAGGGCATCGCGAGCCGCAGCTTCGCCGACCGCCTGCTCGACGAGGAGGGTGTGGTCGTGCTTCCCGGCTCAGCGTTAGGCGCGGGCGGCGAAGGCTTCTTCCGCGTCTCGTTCGTCAAGCCGCCGGAGCGTCTCCGTGAAGCGGCAACGCGCGCCGGACGTCTCCTGACCCGCATGCAGGGCGCGCTCGCGTGATCCCGCAGCGGCGCCGCGACTATCGCTCGCTCGCGACTTCGCTCGCGCTGCACCTCGCGGGCATCGCGCTGCTCGTGCGCGTGGTGATGGTTCCCGGTCCGCTGATGTCGTTCTTCGGCCAGGAGAAGCATCTCGTTCCCCCGCCGCCCGAGCAGCTGATCTACGTGCCGCTCCCCGCGCGCCACGACAGCTCCGTCGCTCGCGCGCAGATCGACGGCGGCGACGATCGCAAGGCGGCGCCCAACGTCCCGACGGCGCCGATGCTTCGCGCGCCGCTGATCGTGCCGAACGCGCTGCCGGCAAACCCGCACATCGCGGTGTCGCCAGTCGATCCGGGCGGCAGCGGTCCGCTCATCGGCGGCGGTGGTCCGCTGCGCGGCGTGCAGCCGGCGTTCGGCGACGGTCGGCTCTGGCCGGAACCGGGCCCGCTCCTCAGTGCACCGAAGACCGACGACGAACGGCGCGACAGCGTCTTCGCCTCTCGACTCGGGCAGTACCAGGACTCGCTGAACCTCGCCGAGCGCGGACAGGTCGGACCCGGCGATCGCCCGTCGTGGATCTTCAATCGCGGCGGCCAGGAATACGGGATCGACAAGAACAAGATCCACCTCGGCAAGTTCTCGCTGCCGAGCGCGCTGCTCTATCAGCTCCCACTGGCGAAGTACCAGGGCGACATCAGCCGCGATCGCGATCGCAACATGATCGCGCAGGACATGTACGACGCCACGCACCGCCGGCTCAACGAGCAGGAGTTCCGTGAGGCGGTGAAGGCGATCCG
>JAICUE010000254.1 GCA_025936015.1 Gemmatimonadaceae bacterium | reverse complement strand
CTCGATCAGCAGCAGACGGAGCGCATCCTCGGCTTCGTCGGGAGCGACATGAGTGGCGACTACGACAAGTCCCAGCTGCTTCAGTCGCTCCTCAAGCAGGGGCTGATCGGTCCCGCGCTCCAGCCGAAGTTCATCGCGGCCGCCGCGACGATCAGCGGTGACTACGAGCGCCGACAGGTGCTCACCGCGCTCGTCCAGAACGGCTCGTTGAGCGCTGATTCGCAGAACGCCGTCTACGGCGCGGCGCTGCACATCAGCAGCGATTACGACATGCGGGAGCTCCTGCTCGAGGCGGTGAAGAAGTACGGCCTGTCGAAGTCGACCGCGCCAGCGTTCCTCGCCGCCGCCGAACGGATCAGCTCCGATTACGACATGCGGACGCTGCTCACGAGTGTCCTCGACGTGCAGTCCGATCTCGATCCGTCGATCATCGACAGCTTCATCGATCTCGGCGCGAAGCGCATCAGCTCGGACTACGACAAGGCGGAGTTCTTCATCGCCGTCGCGAAGAAGGCGCCGCAGACCGACGCCGAGCGCGAACGGATAGCCAAGGCCGCCGAGTCGATCAGCTCCGAGTCCGATTATGGACGCGTGCTGGCGTCGCTCCGGCGGATGAAGAAGAGCAGCGGCAGCTAGGCGACGCGGGCGGGAGATGCCGGTTCCCCGCCCGGCACGTTAGGCAGGACCGGGAACCACGGTCCAGCATCGCTCGTTGGTCTTGAGCAAGTCGGCACAGCTTTCGCGACGCGCTGGTGTGTCGCGGAAGCTGTCCGCGCTCTACGACCACAACCGCGAGTGACTGCCATGAAAGTCGAGATATACTCCGACATCTCCTGCCCCTGGTGCTACATCGGCGAGAAGCGATTTTCCGCCGCGCTCGCGTCGTTCACCGATGAAAAGGTCGACGTGAGCTTTCGCCCGTATCAGCTCGATCCCGGCGCATCGAGCACGCCGCGTCCGCTCGTCGCCGCGCTCGGCGAAAAGTTCGGCACCAACGTCCAGCGGATGCTCGATCGCGTCACCGGCGTCGCCCGCGGCGAAGGCATCGAGATGCACTGGGATCAGGCGGTCGCGGTGAACACGCTCACCGCGCACCGCCTGTTGCGGCTCGCGCTCCTCGAGCACGGTGCCGATGTCCAGCGCGCACTCGCCGACACGCTGTTCGATGCGCACTTCACCGGTGGCAAGAACGTCGGCGATCCCGAGCTCCTTGTTTCACTCGCGACGTCGGTCGGGATGAATGCCGACCGGGTCCGCCGATACCTGCAGTCGGACGAGGGGCTCGCCGAGACGCGGACGGAGATCGAGCATGCGCGTGCACTCGGCATCAATGCCGTCCCGACGTTCGTCTTCGACGAACAGTACGTCGTCGAGGGCGGCCAGCCATCCGCCGTCTTCGCCGACGTCCTCCGCGAAGTAGCGAAGCTCGAAGAAGCGAACGGCGCATCGGAGGCGGTGCGGTGAGCGCGGCAGGCTCGAAGGTCGTCGTCATAACCGGGGCGAGCGGCGGCATCGGTGCCGCGCTCGCCCGCCTGCTCGGTAGTCAGGGTCACCGGATCGTCCTCGCCGCTCGGCGCGACGACGCGCTCCGCGACGTCGCCCGCGCGATCGGCGACAACACGCTCCCCGTCGTCACCGATGTCACCGATCGCGCGTCCGTCGAGAAGCTCCGCGACCGGGCGATCGCACAGTTCGGGCACGTCGACGCCTGGGTGAACAACGCCGGCCGTGGAATCACGAAGCCCGCGCTGCAGCTCACCGACGCCGACTTCGACGACATGATGACGGTGAACGTGAAGTCGGTGCTCTATGGAATGCAGGCGATCGTCCCGCATTTCATCGAGCGTGAGGCAGGGCACGTCATCAACGTCTCGTCCTTCCTTGGCCGGGTGCCGCTCGCCAGCATCCGCTCGGCGTACAACGCAGCGAAGGCAGCGGTGAACGCGCTCACGGCCAACGTCCGCGCCGATCTCGCCGCCGCGCACCCCCGCATCCACGTCTCGCTGGTGATGCCAGGGCTCGTCGCCACCGACTTCGCCCGCAACGCGTCAGGCGGCGCGGCGGTTGCGCCACCCCCCGCTCCGCCGCGCTCCGCTCCCGGCGCGGCAGCTGCGCAGACCGCCGACGAGGTGGCAACGGTCATTGCCGGAGTCATCGCGAACCCGGTCGCCGAGGTGTTCACCAACCCGGCCAGCGCCGCGATCGCCAGGCGCTACTTCGAGGATGTCGCGGCCTTCGAGCGGGGGATGATGGCGGGCGGAACGGCGCCGCGTTAGGCAGGTCCTCCCGACACGATCTCGCTGGCGCTCGGCGAAGCCGTCGATGGCCGCGCCGATACCTACGCGTTAGGCTGCGTCGCCTGCTTCCTGCTGACCGGCCAGCTCGTGTTCGATGCGCCGACGGCGATCCGGATGGTCGCGCGACATCTGCAGTCCGAGCCGATCCCACCGTCGCGGCGAACCGCCGGCGATCGTAGGAGGCACATCTGGCGCCTATTGACACACTTGTGCCACAAAGGTATGATTGCGCCATGACGACCGTAACGCTTCGCGCGCGGCAGGCCGCCCTCGCCCGCACCGCCGTGCTCCAGGTCCTGCTGCGCCACCTCGAGGCCGGGGACGCCGACGCCGTGTCGATGGACGATCTTGCTGGTGAGGCGGGCGTCTCCCGCCGCACGCTCTATCGCTACTTCCCGACGCGCGACGACTTGCTTGGCGCCGCTGCCGAGTGGATTCGCGATGACGTGCTCCAGCTTCCGGTGGACATCGGCGAGGAAGGGATCGTCGAGAGTTTTCGGCGCGCGGCTACCCGACTCGAGCAGCATCCGCGCGTAGCGCGTGCGCTGCTTCGCACCGAGACGGGCCGAACGCTGCGCACCGGATTTCGCCGCGCCCGCGTCGACGCCATCCGCGACGCGCTCAAGCGCGAGGTCCCCGGGCTCGCGCGGCGCGATCTCGAACGCGCCACCGGCGTCCTGACCTATCTGTGCAGCTCGAGCGCCTGGATCACCATCCAGGACGAGTCAGGCCTCGACGCGTTAGGCGCACAGGCAGCGGTCGCCTGGGCAATCGAAGCGCTGCTCGCGCGACTGCGCGAGGCAGCCAATCCACGATCCAAGGGAGGAAAACGATGACGAATGCCACGAATGGCACTACCGCCCCAGCCATGCAGCGGTCAGTCGGTCGTGAGCCGGTGATCCGGTTCCTCGGCAACAACGAGATCACCGTGCTCGTCTCGGGCGAGGAATCGGGAAACGCGTTCTCCGTGATGGAGCTGGTGATTCAGCCGCGCGGCGGCGCGACGGCGCTGCACAAGGACCGCTGGCTCGAAGTGTTCCATGTCCTCGACGGGGAAGTGGAGTGGACGATGGAGCGCGACGGCCGCATGGAGACGTGGGTTGCCCGGCGCGGAGACACGATCACGGTGCCATCCGGTGCGAAGCACCGTTTCGCCGGCGCGGGAAACGCCCCCTGTCGAATGCTGACCATCGGACCCGCGCAGTATGAGTCGTTCTTTCGCGCGCTGGCCGCTGCGTGGAAGGGACCGTACGACCGCGAGCAGACGCCGCAGGCGGTCGGCCCCGTGTTCGCGAAGTTCGGCATGGAGCTCTGCCCCGCGTAAGTCGTGCGTCCAACACAACCCATCGTTTTCGGAGGAGAGTCGTGTCGATCAACCGTATTCGTTCCAATTCACTTCTTCTCGCGTGCGCCGTCGTCGGCGCCGCTGCTGCCACGTCGGCCTGTCGATCGGAGAATACCGCACCGGGATCGAACGCCGAGCTTGATGGGACACGCGTAGCCGTGGGTAGCGGGACCGCGTACGCGTACGCCGTGAACGGACCATCCGGACCGTCGGCTATCGGCGTTGCGTTCGATCGGATGGCACTCGACGGGCTCCCGGCCAACGACTCAGCGTGGACGTTGCCAATGCCCGCGGCGGTCGCCACGGCGCCATTCGATCACATCGTGATCAACTGGAATGCGCAGGGACATCCACCCGGCCCGTACATGCTGCCGCACTTCGATTTTCACTTCTACACGATTACGGCGGCAGCACAAGCGGCGATCCAGGGCGGCCCCGACACCGTTCCGGTCCCTGCCAGCTTCGTCCCCGTCGACTACGTGAGTGGAGTGGAGAGCGTGCCCGAGATGGGCGTGCACTGGATCGACACAACGAGTGCCGAGCTGCACGGTCACGTCTTCGACCGCACGCTTATTTACGGCTTCTCGAGCGGTTCGCTCGCCTTTCTCGAACCGATGGTGACACGCGCGTTCCTGGTGAACCAGCCCAACGCGAGTGACCAGATTCGGCAGCCGGAATCGTTCGCGCGGCCTGGCCGCTATCCAACGCGCTATCGCGTGTACACCGACGCGGCGACGAACACGATTCGCGTCGAGCTGGACTCCCTGGTGGCGCGATGACCGCCGATTCAGCCGCGCCCCGGCCGCAGGCCGGGCGCGGCTGAATCGGTATGCAACCAACGGCGCGACGGCTACACGTCGATGTTGCTCGCGAACTTCGCGTTCTCCTCGATGAACACGCGGCGCGGCTCGACTTCGTCGCCCATCAGCTTCTGGAAGATCTCGTCGGCGTGGACCGCGTCATCCATCCCGACCTTGAGCAGCGTGCGATGCTCGGGGTCCATCGTCGTCCGCCAGAGCTGCTCGGGGTTCATCTCGCCGAGACCCTTGTAGCGCTGGATGTTGATTCCCTTACCGTCGCCGTTGCCATTGCCGCCGCCTAACCGTTTCGCGTACTCGTCACGCTCGCTGAGGTCGTAGGCGTAGTACTCCTCCTTTCCCTTCGCGACTCGGAAGAGCGGCGGCTGCGCGATGTAAATGAAGCCGGCATCGATCAGCTCGGGCATCTGCCGGAAGAAGAACGTCAGCAGCAGGGTGCGGATGTGCGCGCCGTCGACGTCG
>JAICUE010000273.1 GCA_025936015.1 Gemmatimonadaceae bacterium | reverse complement strand
CTCGAGCTCCATCGAGACGCAGATTGTGTGGCCGTTCTCTACCGGCACGCGGTTCGCCTGCGCGGCAACGACGACGTTCGCGCCGCGAATCGACGACCCGTCGACGGCCCCGAGGAACTTCCGCGTCTCCTCTTCGATCTTCTCCTCTTCGTCGCGGATGAAGGGAATGACGTTGCCTAACGCGTCGAGCGACGGCACGCCCGGATAGCCGGCGCCGGACAACGCCTGCATCGTGACGACGACCATCCGTTTTATCCCGAATGTCCGATGCAGCGGGGCCACGGCCGATACGAGCGCGATCGTCGAGCAGTTCCCGTTGGTGACGATCGCGCCGTTCCATTGCCGCGCGGTCCTCTGCGCGTCGAGCAGCGACATGTGCTCGGGATTGACCTCGGCGATGACGAGCGGAACGTCGGCGTCCATGCGATGGTTCTTCGCGTTGCTGACGACCGTGCGTCCAGCGCGCGCGAATGCGACTTCCACCTCGCCGGCGATGCTCGAGTCGAGCGCGGAGAAGACGAGCTCCGACGTGAGCACCGCGGGATCGCACGGCAGCACGGGCATCGCCGCGATTTCGGGTGGCAGCTCACCGCCGAGCCAGCGAGCGGCGTCGCCATAACGCTTTCCGATCGAGCGTTCCGACGCGGCGAGCTCCGCGAGCTCGAACCAGGGATGCCGTGCGAGCAGGCGGATGAACGCCTGGCCCACCGCGCCAGTCGCCCCCAGCACGGCGACCCTCCGGCGCGCTGTCACGTGCCGAGCAGGCTGCGGGTGATCCGCTCGTAGGCGTCGACGGCCGCGCGAAGCTCGGTCACCGAGACGTGCTCGTTGGGAGTATGCGCGACGTGGATCGAGCCGGGACCGAAGAGCAGCGGCGTCCCCCAGCGGTCGAGGAGCGGGATGTCCGACGTGTACGCGACAGGAGCGATCTCGAACCCGGGGATCGTGTGGAACTTCTGCATCGGGATGTGCGAGCCGTACTCGAGTTCCGCCTTCCCCTTCGCCCAGTTCTCGAGCGCGGCACGCAGCGGCGCGACGTCGCTGACCAGACGGAACATCAGCTCGGCTTCCGCGTGCTCGGGAATGATGTTCGCCTCGGTACCCCCGCGGATCACGCCGATGTTCACGGTCGTCTCGCCGAGCATTGGATCGTTAGGCATCGGCAGCGCCTTCACCGTCGGCAGGAGCTCGAGCAGCGGGTCGATCGCCGATTGGCCAAGCTGCGGATAGGCCGAGTGGGCCGGCTTTCCGCGAGTGCGAACCATCACCCGCTGCGAGCCCTTGGCGCCGCTCGCCAGCTTGCTCTCCGTCGGCTCGCCATTCACCAGGAACCTGCTGGTTGCCGGCAGCCGATTGGCCGCCCGCGCACCGTCGGAGCCCTTCTCCTCGCCGACGACGAACAGGAGATCGACACGCTGCTCGCCTGACGACACCAGCCGATCTGCAGCGGCGAGCATCGCGGCGGCGATTCCCTTCGCGTCGCACGCGCCGCGCCCGAAGAGAAGGTCCCCCTCGAGTCGCGGTGGAACGTAAGGCGGGACTGTGTCGAGGTGCGTCGACAGTGTCACGCCCCCGCCGGCGCGTGACGCCCACACGTTACCGCGCCCTCTCGAAACCTCCTGGACATGGACATTCCATCCGCGGGAGACGAGCCACCGGGCGACAAAATCGACCGCGCCGCGCTCCTCGCCGGTCGTCGAGGGGATCGCGAGCAATTCTGCAGCGAGAGCGACGACGTCTGTCATGCGACCAAATTACTCGCCGCTCGCGCGCGGCGGCAGTTACGACGAGCGCGGCGCCGGCGGACCAATACAAAAAGAGACGGGCGGAGAGCATCGCTCTTCGCCCGTCTCTTCTTCGGTTGCGATGGTCAGGCCGCCTCGCCGCCACCACGTGAGTTTCGACCGTTCGGGGTGCGCGGTGGATGATGCCCGCCGCGCGAGCTCCCGCGTGCCGCGTCCCACCCCGAGCAGTCGATCACCCTGGCGATCGACCGCCGCGCCGACCCCTGCTCGCGGTCGCGGTCTCCCAACTCGTGCTGCGCCTTCCGCTCCGAAGCGCCATACGCCCGAGTTGCCTCGGGCGCTGGCGCCCCATCGAAGTCCTCTCGTTCGATGCTCATGGCCGAAAATCGCGCAGGAACCATGCCCTCGAACGTGGCCGGTGACTACCGACCGGGATTGGCTTCGGCCGAGCGAGCCTGAGCATTCGCACCAGCCTCTGCTCCGCGCGCGAGCTCGACGAACAGCTGCTGCACGAGACGGTTTGCGTCGTCGGCATAACGGTCGTGGTCGCGCTCGCATTTTTCACCGATCTCGGCGAGGCGTTGAATACCGAGCTGACGTCCCGCTTCGCGGAACGTCTTGAACGTATCCTCGCTCTGCCGTGCGGTGACGATGTCGCCGACCAGCCGCAGGAAATCGCTCTCGCGCGCCGCATCGGCCAGGTCGCGGGCTGCGCCGAGTGCCTTCCCCATCGCCTTCTTCGCGAGCCCTGCCTCGGCTCCGATCTCCTGCTGGTAATCCTCGAGCATCCGCTGATGCGCCTGCATCACCGGGATGTACTTCGTGCAAAGGTCGCGGAAGCGCGAGTCCTCGGCCTGCGATTCATGATCGACGAGGTTCTTGACGAACGTGTCGTGCTGCATGACTGCGTTGTTGATCTGGCTCTTCAGAAAATCCATTCCTCTGTCCATCGTCGTCTCCGTTTCAGTGGTGCCCGGACAGAGTGCAGAGGATGGGCCAGCAGCGGCGCGAAATGCGAAGCGCGGTCACAGAGTTCCGTCGAGCACGCTCGCGCGAACACGGAACAGCCATGCGGGTATCTGCAGCCTCGCCTCGCGCGCGCGATCCTCGAGCGCGTTGAGTAGCGCACGCTTGAGTGCGACGCCGTCGTCGCCGTGCGGGAGCGTGCGGAGGGTGTGGATGAGCGACGTCGAGGTAGCGAGGTAGTGCGCAAGCGAACGAGGCGGAAGGCCGACTGAATCGGTCCGCGCCGCGTCGAGGGTAACCGAGTAGTGCTGATGACCCTCGCCGGCGAATGCGGCTGACGAGAGGGTGCGCGAATCGACATCGAGCACGGACGCGAGGCGCTGGCAGAGTGTGCTGGTGAGCTCCGATTTGCCGGTCATCACACGCCACAGCTGCTGGCGCGACGTGCCGGCCGCTTTCGCGAGCACTTGTTTGGAAACGCCGCGGCCGACTCGCAGCATCTCGATTCGCTTCCCGAGCTCCGAGAGCTGCGGACCGGTGAGGCCGAGCGATTCGTGCATGGCCGGCGACTCCGGATTGCTGGCATTGGTCGAGCTGTTTTGTCGCTGCGGTGGGGCTGGAGCGCGCGTCGAATCGATCGTTGACATTCGTAACCCGCTACTATTATATTGGACATACCGAATTAACACCGAACTCGTGCAACAACTGTAACCCAAGGCTAGATCGCGTCATGAAGAAAGTCAAATCGCGGCAGCCCGCTGCGAAGGTGACGCGAAAGGGCGCGCGGACGGTCGCTCCGAGCAAGGTCAGGCGCAAAGCGAAGCTCGAGCCCGACTCGAAGCGCGCGACGAAGGCGGCGGTTGCCAAGCCCGCAAAGGGCGCGAGGGGAGCAAGAGCGGGCATCGCGACAGCGCGGCGGTCGACGCCGGCCAAACCCGCGAAGCCGCTCGAGGCGGAGCTGAGGATTCGGGAGCTCGATCCGCTGCGAGTCTGTGGCGATCGAACGAGTGTGGTGCAGCTGTTCCGCGTCGACGAGGAACAGGTTGGCGGAAGGGTCGCGGGGGCGCGGCAAGTCCATCTCGTGTTCAACGACCGGCACGGGTGGTACTGCGAACATGGTCGAAGCTGTCACGCCGTGAGTGCGGTGATGCGGCATGCACGAATTCGATAGGACGAGACGCGAATGACAACGGACGGACGAGAGGAGTTCAACATGATCGCACGACACGAATCACAGCAGCTCGATCGCAACGACATCTGGACCCGGCTCGCGCAGCCGGTCGCCCCGGACACGATCGCCTGGCGGCAGGACGGCCGCCCCATCCAGCGCGACGGACGCTACATCGCGCGCTTCGTCGCGTACATCGAAGCGAACACGGTGCGTGAGCGCCTCGATGCGGTTGTCCCTGGTGAGTGGGACCTCACGCTCGAGCTGCTCCCCGCGCTTCCCGGCGCGAGCGTCGAGGACGGCACGGCGTGCACCTTCAAGGCTCGGCTCCAGGTCCTCGGCGTGATTCGCGAGGACGTCGGCACCGGCAAGGATTACAAGCAGGCGTCCACCGACGCGTTCAAGCGTGCGGCGGTCCGCTTCGGCATCGGCCACGAGCTCTATGGCTACGGGCAGAATTGGGTCGAGCTCGACGGCGACGGCAAGTTCGCGAAGCCGGTCGAGGATCCCGCTGCCGCGTATGCGCGGAAGCTTGCGCGCGGGACGCCGAACGCGGTCAAGGAGAGCGCGATCGGCGAGCCGGTGCTGATGCACGACAGCGCACCGGACGTGAGCGACAGCGATCGCCCAGCGCCCGCACGGAACGTCGCGAAGAATGCCGATCTCGCCGCGCTTCTTCCCGACACGCCGGCCTGCCCGAAGGGTGGAGGAAAGATGTGGGACAACCGCCTGTCGAAGCGGAACCCGAAGGCACCGGACTACAAGTGCCGCGACCGCTCCTGCGACGGCGTCGTCTGG
>JAICUE010000234.1 GCA_025936015.1 Gemmatimonadaceae bacterium | reverse complement strand
TGCTTCGCGCCGACGTCGAGCGCGCGATGAACCCGCGCTCGTCGCACAACGAACAGCTCGTCGCGCTCGAGGAAGCGCTGCAGGAGACCGCGCGAATGACGGATCTGGTCGACTCGCTGCTCACCCTCGCCCGCGCGGATGAGGGGCGGTTCGAGGTCGTCAGCGAGCCCGTTCACCTCGAGCCGCTCACCCGCGAGGTGTTCGAGACCGCCGTCATCCTCGGGGAGGACGCGGGGCTCGAGGTCGGGCTTCCGGTCATCGAGGATGCGGTGGTGCTCGGCGATCGAACGCGATTGCGCCAGCTCTTCCTCAACCTGATCACCAACGCGATCAAGTACACGCCGCGCGGTGGGCGGGTCGAAGTCGCGCTGAGCCGGCGTGAGGGCGAGGCGACGTTCACCGTTCGCGACACCGGAATCGGGATCGCCGCCGGCGACCTGCCCTATGTGTTCGAGCGCTTCTGGCGTGCCGACCGTGCTCGGTCGCGGCAGGCGAGCGGCGACGCGGGAGCCCCCGGCCGTGGCGGCTTCGGACTGGGGTTGTCGATCAGCCAGTACATCGCGCAGGCGCACGGCGGATCGCTCAGCGTGCAATCGCGGCTCGGCCGCGGATCGGCGTTCACGGTCACGCTGCCGCTGGCCGATGGCGCGCGAGCCGAGGGAAGCGGCGAATCCGGCGCGGGGATTTCTAACACCGCGTTCACGAACTCTTAATCTTCCCGATGTTCCTGTAGCACGTGTCCGGTGTAATTTGACGCACGAGGCTTGCAATAGCCGTGAACGTCACCTCACCAGGGCCCGGTCGCATGTTCGACAACCTGATCGAGACCAAGAAGAAGAAGCAGCGCACGGTCGGCGGCACCATCATCAGCGTCGTGATCCATGCTGTCGCCATCGGCGCAGCGGTCTACGGGACGCTGAACGCGCGTGAAGCGATCCTCGAGAAGCCGAAGGCCGAGAAGGTCGACTTCGTCACCGTGAAGAAGGAAGAGCCGAAGCAGGAGCCCGAGAAGGCACCGCCGCCGCCGGAAGTCACGGTCGCGCCGCCGCCGCCGAAGGGATTCCAGGTGCTCGCGGCGCCGGTGAACATTCCCGACGTCATCCCCGACATCGACCTGTCCAAGAAGGTCACCGACGAAGCGGACTTCACCGGCAAGGGCGTCGCCGGCGGTGTCGGACGCGGAGTGGTCGGCGGTACCGGATCGGCGAACAACGAAGGCGCGTACTTCGAGTTCCAGGTCGAGAAGACGGCGCTCGGCGACCCGGGGAATCCGCGCCCCTCGTACCCGTCGATGCTGCAGTCGGCCGGCGTCGAAGGAAAGGTGCTGGCGCAGTTCGTCGTCGACACGTCCGGCAGGGCGGACATGAGCACGTTCAAGGTGCTCGAGAGCTCACACGAGCTGTTCACCCAGGCGGTCCGGCAGGCGCTCCCGCGCTACCATTTCTTCCCCGCCGAGATCGGCGGCAAGAAGGTCCGGCAGGTCGTGCAGCTGCCGTTCACGTTCGCGCTCGGCAAGTAACAGCGGTTCGCGCGCGCGGCGCGCGGGCCTGGTGCAGGTCGGCAATCGAGTTTCAGTTCGCGCGTTGTTCGTCACCCACGTCGCCGTCAGGCGAGCCATTCACCCGAGGATTCACGCCGTATGTCTCTGTCGCTTCTCGACCTCTGGAAAACGATGGGCCTGTTCGCGAAGGGCATCGTCGTGGTGCTCTTCATCATGTCGCTCTGGTCGCTGACGATCGCCATTCAGAAGTGGTGGGCGCTCCGCGCTGCGCGCCGTGAGACGATGAAGTTCACCCCCGAGTTCTCGCAGTTCCTCGAGGAAGACAACATCACCGAGGCGATCAAGCTCGCCGAAGGCTACAAGAAGTCGCACGTCGCCCGCGTCCTCGGCGGCGCGTTAGGCGAGGTGAAGCCGCTGATCCAGGACGGCTCGGTCACGGTCGCCGACATCAACTCGGCTGAGCGCGCGGTCGAGCGCAACATGCTGCTCGAAGTGACGGACCTGAAGCGCGGCTCGGGCGTGCTCGCGACCGTCGGCTCGACGGCGCCGTTCGTCGGCCTGCTCGGCACCACGATGGGTATCGTCAACGCCTTCACGGCGATGGCCGCGACGGGCTCGGGCGGTCTCGCCTCGATCGGTTCCGGTATCGCCGAGGCGCTGATCACGACCGCGTTCGGTCTGATCGTCGCGATCCCGGCGGTGTGGGCGTACAACTACTTCCAGACCAAGGTCGACAACCTGTCGGCCGAGATGACCTACGTCTCGAAGGAGTTCATCGACTACCTGATCAAGGGTGTGTCGGGCGAGTTCGGACGGTCGCGGTTCACGCGCGAGTTCAACCCGCAGGGCCCGGGCAACAGCAACCCGATCAGCAAGTAACCGCGACATACTGAGGAAGGAGGATTTCCGATGGCGATGTCCGCGGGTGGTGGCGGAAGCGGGAGTGTGAAGGCGGAGCCGAACGTGACGCCGATGATCGACGTCATGCTCGTGCTGCTGATCATCTTCATGGTGGTCGCGCCGGCACTCCTCGCGGGGTTCAATGCGACCCCGCCGGAAGGGCAGAATCTGAAGGCACATCCGGTCGATGAGAACAGCGATCAGACGTTAGGCATCGACAAGGATGGCAACTACTACCTGAACAAGCAGCCGATCAAGTACGAGGACATTCCGACCCGGCTGAAGCAGATCTATTCGGCGCGGACGGAGGACAAGGTCCTCTACGTGAAGGCGGACAAGAGCCTGGACTACGCGAAGGTGCTCGACGCGCTGGACATCGCCGGCAAGGCGGGTGTGGCGATGACGGGAATGATCTCCGATCAGACGCCGGGGACGTCATCCAGCGTGGCGGGTGACATTCCGGCGCCGGAACCAGTTGGAGGGAAGCACTGATGGCGATGAGCACAGGTGGTGGCGGCGGGCTGACGAACGACATCAACGTCACGCCGATGATCGACGTGCTGCTGGTGCTGTTGATCATCTTCATGGCGGCGCTGCCGTCGATGCGGAAGGCGATCGACCTTCAGCTCCCCGACCCGACGCCGAGCACGGCGCAGGCGAATCCGCAGAACAACCAGATCGTCCTCGAGGTCGGGCCTAACGGCTACTACGCGCTGAACAAGCACGTCGCGCCGAAGGCCGAGCTCGCCGACAGCATCCGCGCGATCTACACGGGACGTCCCGACAAGATCATCTTCGTCAAGGGCGACCCGACGCTGAAGTACCAGGATGTGATCTGGGCGATGGACGTGGCGCGCGGTGCCGGCGTCAAGGTCATCGGAGTTCCGCCGAAGGACGCAGCGAAGTAACGACAGTTTTTCGCCGTCAGGCGGCCGTCGTTCGAACGACGAACGGATGAATTGATACGGCGGACGAACCTTTCGGGGCGTCCGCCGTATCATTTCATTCGGGGGACACACCGGGCAGCGTGGAGAGGCGATGAGCGACAGCGGCGCATTCGATGAGAACAGGGGAGAGCGTGAAGCCTGGCAGCAACCGGCTTCGGCGCCCGAGCGCCCGCGTCCGCATCTCCCGACCGAGATGCCGCGCCCCGCGGGGGCGCGAAAGTCGAGCGGAGTGAGCGCGCTCGTGTCGGTGGGAATTCACCTGTTGATCATTTTCCTGCTGCTGCTGCCCGCGCTCCTCTCGCCGAGCGTGCGCTCGGCGCTGGCGACCGGTGCAGGCGGCGCCGGCCCGGCCGGCGGTGGTGGGGGAAGTGGTGGATTGTTCGGCACACGCGAGCAGCTGCAGTATCTGCGCATCGCCCCGGAGCCGGTACCCGCGCAGGCGACGCCGGTGCCCGTGCCGACGCCGAAAGTCGTACCGCCGAAGCCCGCGGAGGTGAAGCCGCCGACGCCGCAGGTGCAGCCGCAAGCGACACCGCCCCCGACCACCGCCGCGCCGGCGACAGGGGGCGCGGTGGGAACCGGAAACACGAGTGGTGCGGGGGGCGCCGGCCCCGGCAGCGGCGGCGGGACCGGGTCGGGAGTCGGGACCGGGACCGGAAGCGCGAATGGGCCGGGGACGGGCGGGGGAGCGGACAGCGTGTATCCACCGCAGCCGACGCAGGTCTTCATCCCGCCGACGCCGATCCCGTCGAAGATCCGCCCCTTCACACTCATCGCCCAGTTCGATGTCGACTCGAGCGGCAAGGTGCTGAGCGTCGACTTCAACGAGACGCGCGATGGCGGGTACAACAAGAAGCTCCGCGAACTTCTCGGGCGCATTCGTTTTCGCCCCGCCGTGAGGCGAGACGGCACTCCGATTCGCGCGACGGCGCAGATCGAGTACGAGCTGTAGCGCGGCGCGCGTAGCGACCTAACGTTGCTGGTCGTCTCTGGTGTGACCCCACCACCGCGAGACATGGCCGACACGCTTCGCCCCCATCCCGAATACTTCGCGCGCCAACGCGCGCTCGTCGCCGAGCGGAAGCGGTTTGCCGTGTCCCTGCAAACCCCGCCCGGGTGGGATGAAGTTGGAGATGGCCATCCATTCAGTGCGTGGATGGAGGGTCGTCCATCTCCGGTGTTCGAACAAACCATCGCCCAGGCGCTGCTGCCGACCATTCGCAGCGCGGCATCGTGCGAGATTCGCGGAGCGCTGAAAATTCCGGCGCACTGCGTCGAGCGAGCCAACGAGTCGGCGATGCGCGATGATTGGACCGCGCGCTACATACGCAAGGAAAAGCGAACCCTTTACGTCGACACCAGTGCGAGTGGGCTGTTCGAAGACCTCGCTTTCTGGCGCTGGCTCCTGCGAATCGATGCGGAGGTGATCTGGTACTTCGATCGGACTCGCTTTGACGAGGCGGCATTCTGGCAGCACTCGTGGAATCCGGGCGAAGGGAACCACACGATCGGCACTGCGACGGCGAAGCGGGCGCGTGACGCGACTGCCGATGGGCGACATGTCGCCCTGACCGTCAAGATCGACGCGCTCGGCGTGCAGCCTTGCCTGATTGCCAACGCGAGTGTCATCGGTGAGCTGTTCGAATCAGCGAGCTCGCAGTGTCGTTGGGGGCCGGACTACTGCCAGGCGGTAGCGCCGGCGGTCTTCGCTTATGACAAGTTCCGCGGGCTCGAGGCGTTGATCAGCATCATGCACTCGCGCAATGCCGAGGGTGAGATCGAGCTTCTTTT
>JAICUE010000514.1 GCA_025936015.1 Gemmatimonadaceae bacterium | reverse complement strand
TGAGCGTCCCGGAGGTGATCGACCGGCTGCGCGCGATCGAGTCCGCGTCGCCGCCTGCGAACGGAGTCGCCTGCTTAGCGCGGCTCTACCGCGAGGTGACCGAGGGCGTGAACGCGGAGCTCGCGCACCGCACCGTCGCGGACGCGCGCTTCATCACCGAGCTCGACGTCTGCTTCGCGGGCCTCTTCTTCAGCGCGTTCGACGCCCACCGCCGCACGCCGGGCAGTGAGCCGCCCGCGTGGCGACCGCTGTTCGAGGGCCAGTCGGCTCGCGGCGTCGCCCCGCTGCAGTTCGCGCTCGCCGGCATGAACGCGCACATCAACCGCGACCTGCCCGTCGCACTCGTCACGACCTGCCGTGAGCTCGCGCTCGACCTGAGCGAGAGCACGCCCGAGCACGCCGACTTCGTGCGCATCAACACCCTGCTCGCGCAGGTCGAGCAGAAGGTCAAGCGCTCCTACGTCACCGGCTGGCTCGCGGCGGTCGACCGGCTCGTCCACCGCGTCGACCGGATCGACGACGTCGTCGCGATGTGGGACGTCGCGCGAGCACGCGACGCCGCCTGGACGAACGGGCAGGCGCTCTGGGCGCTGCACGGAGACCCCGTACTCGAGTCCGAGTTCCTCGCGACGCTCGACCGGATGGTCGGGCTGGCGAGCCGCGGCTTCCTGATCCCCGCGGACACGCTGCTCCGCAAGCTCGGCCGGCGCCTGAAGTTCTAGCGGGGCTTCGCCTCGGGAACGATCGAGGTGAGCGTGTCCTGGGCCCAGCGTTCGCTGAAGCCGGCGACGAACCCGAGCACGAGCAGCGCGAGTCGCCGGTTGTCGGTGCTCTCGCCCGCCGCGACCGGCAGGTGCAGCAGACCGCCGCTGAACGCGAACGAGATCGCCATTGCGAACGCACCGCCGATCAGCGGACGCAGGCCGCCGAGGAAGCAGGGATACCCGCCGACGTCGGTCGCGAGCTCGAACTTGCCGCTGTTGATGCGCTGCACGACGCTCACGACCGCACCGACGGCGCCCGCGATCAGCGCCGCGACCGGTGTCGCCCACGCAAGCGTCAGATAGACCGCTGCGAAGATCGAGAGGACGGCGGTGACCATCGCCATGCCGGCGAAGTAGGCCATCTGCGCCTGGCCGTTCGCCGCCTCGTGGTAATACGCCTCGGCCTTGTCGATCGCTGCGCTCTCCTTGGCGACGGCGTCGGCGACCGCAGTCTCGCTGGTGCTTCCCGCTCGGGCGTCGACGAGACTGAGCAGGTGCGATGCCGACGCGAACACGAGCTGCATGCAGATCCGCTGCCGAACGCTCTTGAGAACGGCGTTTGCGCGCACCGCGAGCTCGTCGCACCGATGGAGCTGCTCCGCGACCTCGGGGAAGTCCTGTGTCGACCAGTCCGTCTCGCGGTGGAAACCCCACAGCGGGCCGAGCGCACCGCGTAGTCGCTTCTTCTGCGTCAACGCGACGGCGCTCTCGATGTGCGAGCACCAGTACGCGTTGACCATCTCTCCATGGCGCTTCTCGAACGCGATGCGCGCATCGTCGAACGCCTGCGCGACGTGTGCGTTCCGGCGAGCGCCCTCACGGTGGTGCCACCAGTTGAAGTGCGCGTAGACGACCTCGCTGAACGTCACGGCGTGTGTATCGCTCACCGGTTGTGCGGCGACGGTGATCGTCTCGCTGGGAGCTCCGACGAGCGGCTGCGTCATCTCGGTCATGGCTTGACCTCCGGTCGATTCACGCAGCCGCTTGCGTGGTCCAGAACGAAAGCACAGACGGCGCGAAAACGCGTTCCCTCGGATGAGTGATTGGCGTGGCGACCTGCGAGGACTAACGTCCGCGCGCACGTCTGCTTGCGGCATCCGGGCGATCGAAGGAGGCCGTAGTGGCGACGCGCACCATCACCGCACCGCGCATCACGCGAGTCGCGGTTCATCCGCACTCCGACGCAGGAGGCCACTACCGCGCAGCGCGCGAGGACGCCGCACGG
>JAICUE010000196.1 GCA_025936015.1 Gemmatimonadaceae bacterium | reverse complement strand
GACACTGCGACGGATGTCGTCCGAGATGGCCGATCGCGCGATCCACCAGACGATGGAAGCGAACGGCGCGAACGTCGCCGACATCACTCGCGCGGCTGCGCGGTTGAAACGCGCGGTGCAGCGCGTCGGCGAGGTGAAGCGGACGCTCGCGGTCGCGGCCGCGGCGGTGACGTTAGGCAGCTCGGTCGCCGGCGGCGATCCACTGGAAGTCGCCGACGCACTGCGGAAGGCGTGGTCGCTGGCGGAGAGCTGAGGAGCTGCTAGTCGAGCAGCGCGGCGTCGTTTCGCAGGCGCGCGCGGACGTCCGACGCCGACATCGCGGCGAGCTGTGACACGGCGTGCGTCGGGAGCTCGATGCGGTCGGCGACGAACACTCGCAGCCACCGCGCCGAAGCGTACAGCTGCTGGCTGAGTGCGGGCAGGTGGATCGCGCCCTCCAGCCCCGCCGAGGTCAGGCGGACGACCGCGCCCGAGCGGCGAACCACGGGAAGGTCGAGGCCGAGCATCTGGGTCTTCGCCGGGTAGTCCAGCAGGATCGCGCCCGGCGGGAGCCCGCGCTCCCTGGCGAGCCGGTTCTCCACGACGGTGACGAGTGCGTGGTCGTTCGCGATCCACTCACCCGCGCCGGCTGGCAGCTCGGCGGCGGGGCACTGGATGGCGCGCTTGTGCAGTCGCCGAGCGGACAGCGCGTCGAGGAGTGGCGACGGGGCGCGCCGCTTCAGCTCGGACAGAAGCCCCTCGTCGCCTAAGCTGGAGAGCTCTTCCGCGCGGAGCGTGCCCCGGGCGATCGCGTCGGCGACGATGCGCTTGTACATCGCGGTCGCGCTGCGCACCGTGTGGTGCCAATAGACATTCCGGTACATCTGGTACTTCGCGAAGAGCAGCGACTCGAGCGCGGACAGCGCCTTTTCGGCGACGCCGATCGAGTGGGCGAGCGTGTCAGGGTCGCGCACGACGGCGATCGCGGTGAGCAGCCGCTCGACGTCGATCTCGCCGTACGGCACGCCGCACATGAAGGCATCGCGGCGGAGGTAGTCGAGCTTGTCGAGGTCGAGCGACCCGGAGATCAGTCCCTGGAGCGGCGACAGGCTCTCGCCGCGAATCAGCGCCATGATCCGATTGGGTGCGTCGCTGCCGAGTGCGCGGCGGAGAATGTCGGCGATCGCGCCGCGCGTAACCAGCGGCCGGGCGACTTCCTCGTGATGCGGTGCACCGATCTCCTCGAGCGCGTGCGAGAACGGATAGTGCCCGATGTCGTGGAGCAGCGCCGCCGCGCGAACGACCTCCACCTCGACGGGATCGACTTCGCGCAGCGAGCCGCTCTCGGCGAGCAGGCCGGTCGTCAGGCTGGCGAGGTGATAGGCGCCTAATGCGTGCTCGAAGCGGGTGTGCGTCGCACCGGGATACACGAGGTGCGCGAGGCCGAGCTGGCGAACGTAGCGGAGTCGCTGGAACGGCGCCGAGTCCACGAGCTGCCGGGCCGTCTCGTCGAGGCGGACATTCTTCCAGAGGGGATCGCGGACGATCGTCGGGCGCATGGTGCGTAAGCTACGCGGGGGGACGACCGCCGACAGCACCGTTATGCGCTGCCGGAATCGTCCCCCCGCGTGTCGCCGAGCCGGTCAGCGCTGCGGGCCCGCCTTCCGGATCGCGTCGGGAACGTTGGCGCCGAACTTCTCGAAGTTCTTCGCGAACATCGCGGCCAGTTTCTTCGCCTGGGCGTCGTAGGCCGCGCCGTCCTTCCAGGTGTTGCGCGGGTTCATGACCTCGGCCGGAACGTTAGGCGCCGAAGCCGGGACCGAGAGCCCGAACACCGGATCGGTCGTGTACTTCAGGGCGTCGAGATCGCCGGCGAGCGCCGCCCGGACCATCGCGCGGGTGTGGCGGAGCTTCATCCGGTGGCCGGTGCCGTACGGTCCGCCGGTCCAGCCGGTGTTGACCAGCCAGACGCGCGAGCCGTGCTCGGCGATCAGCCGGCCGAGCATCTCGGCGTACTTCGTCGGGTGCCAGACGAGGAAGACCGCCCCGAAGCAGGCGCTGAAGGTGGCCTGCGGCTCGGTGACGCCGCGCTCGGTGCCGGCGACTTTCGCGGTATATCCCGACAGGAAATAGTACATCGCCTGCTCGGGGGTCAGGCGGGCGATCGGTGGCAGGACGCCGAACGCGTCGGCCGTCAGGAGCACGACGTTCTTCGGATGTCCGCCGCGCCCGCCGGGCACATAGTTGCGGATGTAATGCAGCGGGTACGATGCGCGGGTGTTCTCGGTGATCGACTGATCCTCGAAGCGAACCTTCCGGGTCATCGGATCGAGGACGACGTTCTCCAGCACCGTGCCGAACATCTGCGTCGTCGCGTAGATGTCAGGCTCGCTTTCCGGGCTGAGGTTGATGACCTTGGCGTAGCACCCGCCCTCGAAGTTGAAGACCCCGTCGTTCGACCATCCGTGCTCGTCGTCACCGATCAGCCCGCGCTCGGGATCAGCGGAGAGCGTCGTCTTGCCGGTGCCGGAGAGGCCGAAGAAGAGCGCGGTGTCGCCGGCGCGGCCGATGTTGGCCGAGCAGTGCATCGACAGCACGCCGGCCTTCGGCATGAAGTAGTTCATGACCGTGAAGATCGCCTTCTTCAACTCGCCGGCGTAGCGCGTTCCGCCGATCAGGATCATCCGCTTCGCGAAGTTGAGCACGATGAAGGTGCCCGACCGCGTGCCGTGCCGAGCCGGATCCGCCTGGTACTCCGGCGCATGCAGCACGGTGAAGTTCGGCTCGAAGCCCGGCAGGTCGCTGAACTCCGGGCGAATGAACATGTTGCGGACGAACAGCGCATGCCACGCGTTAGGCATGACATAGCGGACCTTCAGGCGATGCGTCGGGTCGGCCCCGGCGTAGAGGTCCTCGACGAACAGCTCATCGAGCCCGTTCAGGTATTGCTGGACGTCGGCGAGGAGGAGGTCGAACTTCTCCGGTGGAAAGGCGACGTTGACCTTGCCCCAGTCGATGTCCTTCTCCGAGCTCGGCTCGCGGACGGTGAACTTGTCGTTAGGCGAGCGGCCGGTGTGCGGTGAGGTCACGCCGACGAAGGGGCCCATCCAGGCGAGCGTGCCCTCCTTGTGGCGGACGGCGTGCTCGACCAGCTCGGGGGCGATCAGGTTCCAGTAGACCTTCCCCTTCGGCGCGAGGCCCTGGGTCTCGAGTCCCTTCCTGCTCTGTCGTTCGACGACTTCAGCGTTAGGCTTGGTCTGCGTGGCCATACGGCTCTTATAGTTTCGAGAAATTCGTCTGGGCGGTCGGCGCGGCCTCGTAAGGCCAGCTCGCCGCCGGCTGGGTGCGTTCCTGCGCATCGACCACGGCGACGGCCGCCATGTTGACGATGTCCTGCACGTCGGCGCCGCGCTCGAGCACATGGATCGGGCGGCGCATTCCGACGAGGATCGGCCCGATCGCCGTCGCGCCGCCCAGGTGCATCAGCAGCTTGTAGGCGATGTTGCCGGCGGCGAGGTTGGGGAAGATCAGTACGTTCGCTTCGTCACGCAGAGCGCTGTGCGGATAATCCTCGCGCATCATGATCGGATCGAGCGCAGTGTCCGCCTGCATCTCGCCGTCCACCTCGAGCGACGGATCGCGCTCGCGCAGGAGTTCCGCGGCGCGCGCCATCTTCTCCGTCTCGGGGCGCCGCACCGATCCGAAATTGGAGAAGGACAGCATCGCGATCTTCGGCTCGATGCCGAAGGTCTTCACGATCCGCGTGGCTGCATAGGCGATCTGCGCAACCTGCTCGGCGGTGGGGTCGATGTTGACGGTCGTGTCGGCGCAGAACACGACCTTCTTGTCGAAGACGAGCATGTACATCCCGCTCACCGTCTTCGCGTTAGGGTGGGCGCCGATCACCTCGAGCGCCGGCCGGATCGTCTCGGGGTAGTGCATGCCGACGCCGGAGACGAGCGCGTCGGCGTCGCCGCACGCAACCATGCAGCTGCCGAAGTAGTTGCCGTTCAGCACCTGTTGATTCGCGGCGCTGAGGCTGAGTCCCTTCCGCTGGCGGCGCTCCCAGAGATAGCGCGCGTACGTCTCGCGGCGCGACGAGGTGACCGGGTCTTCGATCGTGATCTCGTCGAGGGAGATCCCATTCTGCTCGGCGACGCTCTCGATCGTCTCACGCTTGCCGAGAAGGATCGGACGGGCCAGTCCCTCATCGACACAGATCTGCGCTGCGCGGATGATCCGTGCGTCGTCGCCTTCCGGAAAGACGACTGTGCGCGGATCGGCGACCGCGCGGTTGATCAGCCCGCGCATGATCCCCTTCGCCCGACCGAGCCGCACTTCGAGCTGCTCGCGGTACTGATCGAGCTCGATGAAGTCGCGCGCCACTCCGGTCGCGACCGCGGCCCAGGCGACGGCGGGGGCGACCCAGAGCAGCACGCGCGGATCGAAGGGGAAGGGGATGAGATACTCGGCGCCGAACTTCACCGAGCGCATCCCGTACAACGCCGAGACCGAGTCCGGCACATCCTGCTTCGCGAGCAGCGCGAGCGCGCGCGTCGCTGCCATCTTCATCTCTTCGTTGACCGTCGTCGCCCGGACATCGAGCGCGCCGCGGAAGATGAACGGAAAGCCGAGGACGTTGTTGACCTGATTCGGATAGTCGCTGCGCCCGGTCGCGATGATCGCGTCATCGCGGAAGGCGCGTACTTCGTCAGGCAGGATTTCGGGAACCGGATTCGCCAGCGCGAAGATGATCGGGGACTTGGCCATCGTCGCGATCATCTCACCCGTCACGGCGCCGGCGACTGACAGCCCGACGAAGACGTCCGCCCCGATGAGCGCGTCGGCGATGGTGCGAGCGTCGGTCTTGTTGGCGAAGCGCGCCTTGTACGGATCCATCTCGCCGGAGCGGCCCTGATAGATCACGCCGGCGCGATCGCACATCAGGATGTTCTCGCGCTGGACGCCGAGCCGGATGTAGTGCTCGCCCGTCGCGATCGCCGCTGCGCCGGCGCCGGAGAACACGACGCGAATCTGCGAGATGTCCTTCCCGGTGATCTCGAGCGCATTGAGGAGCGCGGCGCCGGAGATGATTGCGGTCCCGTGCTGATCGTCGTGGAAGACGGGGATCTGCATCGTCTTCCGCAGCGTCTCCTCGATGTAGAAACAGTCGGGAGACTTGATGTCCTCGAGGTTGATGCCGCCGACGGTAGGTTCGAGAAGCTGGCAGAACCGGATGACGTCTTCCGGGTTCTCGGAGCCGACCTCGAGATCGAACACGTCGAGATCAGCGAACTGCTTGAAGAGGTTTCCCTTGCCCTCCATCACCGGCTTGCCGGCGGCCGCGCCAATGTTGCCGAGGCCGAGCACCGCGGTGCCGTTGGTGACGACGGCGACGAGGTTCCCCTTCGCGGTATACGAGTACGCGAGGTCCTCGTCTCGCTGGATCTCGAGACAGGGCTCTGCCACTCCAGGCGAATACGCCAGGGAGAGCTCGCGCTGGTTGGTCAACGGCTTCGTCGGAACGACGGCGATCTTGCCGGGCCGGCCGCGGGCGTGGTAGTCGAGTGCGTCCTGTTTCTTTGTCATAGAGTCAGACAAGAACAATAGCGCAATGGACCCGCTAACCGTGAGAGGGGCTGAGGGTTAGGTGCGGGACGCGCTCCTGGCGGCGTAGCG
>JAICUE010000428.1 GCA_025936015.1 Gemmatimonadaceae bacterium | reverse complement strand
AGGAACAGGTGCGCACCCAGCTCCGCTTCGTGCTCGAGGGAATCATCACCCAGACGCTGCTGCCAAGAGCAAAAGGACGCGGCCGAGTGATGGCGGCGGAGATCCTGGTGATGACGCCGGCGATCCGCGCGCTGATCAAGGACGCCAAGATCGAGCAGATCCCCGGCATGATGCAGGCCGGAAAGAAGTACGGGATGCAGACGCTGAACGATGCGCTCTACACCCTGTACATGGCCCGCGAGGTGACGCTGGACGAGTGCGTGCGCGTGAGCGGCGAGCCTAACGATTTCCTCCGGATGATCGGCCAGCCGCCGATGGACGACGGCATGCCGCCGGTCGGCGGATTGCAGGCCAGCCGGCCGGGCGTCACCGCAGGAAAGAGGTAGTGGTGCACATGGCTATGAGCGGTAAGCGATAAGCAGTCAGCGGACCGCGGCACTGCCGCGTCACCGCGACGCCCTTCGCTCACTGCTTACAGCTTATCGCTTTCAGCAGGACGTACCAGAGTTCCAACCGAGGCAACGAAGATGGCAACTTTTACCTATACGGCCCGCACTCCCCAGGGAGAGCTGAAGACGGCGACGATCGACGCGGCGACGCGGGATGACGTCGTCGCGCAGCTGCGCCGGCAGCGGATGAACGTCGTCAAGATCGACGAGCAGCCCGGGCAGAAGAAGAAGCTCGGCTCGATCAAGGGACGCGACATCGTCATCTTCACCCGGCAGTTCTCGACGATGATCAACGCCGGACTTCCACTCGTCCAGGCGCTCGACATTCTCGCCAAGCAGAGCGAGAACCCGGCGCTCAAGGAAGTGACGAAGGCGGTGGTGTTCGACGTCGAGTCGGGCCACACGGTTGCCGACGCCTTCCGGAAGCATCCAAAGGCGTTCGACGATCTCTACGTGAACATGGTCGCGGCCGGTGAGGCGGGCGGTATTCTCGACACCATCCTCATGCGACTGGCGGTGTTCAAGGAAAAGAACGACGCGCTCGTCAGAAAGGTGAAGGGCGCCATGATCTACCCTGGCGTCATCATGAGCGTCGCGGCGATCGCGATCGTCGTGCTGCTCATCTTCGTCATCCCGACCTTCGCCAGCATGTTCGCCAGCGTCGGTCTGCCGCTGCCGCTGCCGACGCGAATCGTCATCGGGGCGTCGCACTTCCTCAAGACCTTCTGGTGGGCGATCGTCGGCATCATCGCCTTCCTCGGCTACTCGGGGAAGAACTACTACAAGACCTCGAACGGCCAGCTGGTGATCGACCGCCTGATGCTCAAGGCGCCGGTTCTCGGCGACGTGCTGAGAAAGTCGGCGGTCTCGCGCTTCACCAGAACGTTAGGCACGCTGATCGGATCGGGCGTGTCGATTCTCGACGGGCTCGAGATCACGGCGAAGACCGCGGGCAACCGCGTGATCAGCGACGCGATCATGGAATCGCGGGCGAGCATCGCCGGTGGTGAAACGATTTCGGCGCCGCTGCAGAAGTCGGCGGTGTTCCCGCCGATGGTCATCAGCATGATCGCGGTCGGTGAGCAGACCGGTGGTCTCGACGAGATGCTGTCGAAGATCGCCGACTTCTACGACGAAGAGGTCGACGCCGCGGTGAGCGGGCTGCTCGCCCTGATGGAGCCGATCATGATCGTCTTCCTCGGCGTCGTGGTCGGCGGCATGGTCGTGGCGATGTACCTGCCGATCTTCGACATGGTCAACGCTGTGCAGTAGCATGCCGGCTCTGACACGGCGATGAGAGATCAGAGATCCTGATGTCGTGACATGAATGGGCGGCCAATCGGCCGCCCATTCATGCGTCTGTCATCACGGATGCGTTGGCGACTCACACACCGGTGAACCGCATGGCCTATTCGCGCCGGACTCGCGGGCAGTTCCTCTACATTTGCCTCCTCATGGCGTTCGGCGTCTTTGTCCTCGCGCGAGAGGTGCGCGACGACCACCGCAACTCGGCGCGGCTCGTCGATTTCCGCGCCGACTCCGCGTGCGTTGCGCCGCTGGCAAGTGCGCGACCGATGCAGTCCCCGCTCTGTCACGACGAGTCAGCGGAAGTCACCGCTCGCTGGTCGCGGACGCGGTACAAGTCGCGCTCGCGCGACTACTATCTCGCGCTCCGCCTGCCGGATGGGTTTGTCGATTCGCTCCGACTCGTGGGTGACTCCGCGGTTTGGGCGGCCGCCGCCCCGCGAACGACGTTCTTCGTTCGCCAGTTCGCCGCGAAGGACTGGTCGCACCCGCGCGTGATCGCGCTCGTCGGGAACGGAGTCGCCGCGCAGACGTCGAAGCATCCGATCTGGCGCGGTAATCATCCGGAATTTCTCATCCGCGGCGGTGCGATCGTGGGACTCGGTACCATCCTGCTCATCATCCTGGCGGTTCATGGCCGCGAGGATACGCCTGATGAAGCGCGCGCGCCCGCCCGTGCGGCATGATCGATTCGCAGCGTCAGGCCTGACGCGCGATAGCGCTGTCGGAGCGAGTGCGCAGGCCGTGCGTGGCGCTGTCCTGCTCGCGACGATTGTTGGCTCACTCGTGGCGGGCTGCGTGCGTACGCGCGAGACAGCCTCGCTCGATCGGGCCCGTGCCTTCGTGAAGGAGCGATACACCGAGCACTTCGCGGCGGGGCAGGAGTTCGCGAGCGACGCGCTCCGAGCCCGGCAGAGCTGGTTCACGCCGCAGCTCTACCAGGCGATGCTTCGCGACATGACCAACGCGTCGGGCGATATCGGGTACATCGACCACGACCCGTTCACCGGCGCGCAGGATGATGCTGAGCGCTTCGCCGTGGACTCGGCCAGGCAATCGCACGACACGATCTTCGTCGACGTCGACATCGACTTCGGTCCAAGTGTCGCTCCCAGCGACCGGCACGCGCGCGTCACGGTTGCCGTCGTT
>JAICUE010000560.1 GCA_025936015.1 Gemmatimonadaceae bacterium | reverse complement strand
GGCGCGACGCTGCTCGGCGCCGTCGTCAACCTGGGCCTCGCGCGCTCGCCCGCGGGCGGCGTCGGGCACGCCGAGGAGCTGAAGCGGCTGATCGGCGATCCCGGTGCCGCGCGCGCGATGGATGGCTCGCTCCTTCACGCGCTCGCCCAATCGATGCACTGGATGTTCGTGGCGATGTTCGCCGTGACGGTCGTGCTGGTCGGCGTCGCGCTGCTGGTTCCCGACGTGACGCTCAAGCGGCGCGCCACCCCGATCGCGCAGGAGTGATGCCCGCAAGGATCACCGCACTTCCCGATTGCATGGCGCGATGACAAACAGGATCAGGTGTTCGTCTGTTCCGGACGAATGCCGCCCGGCAACGATTGATCGCGGTCGCCCTGCGCGTCCGACGCGGGAAATGGCATCCCGACGAGGTAGCTCGTCATGCTGAGAGAGCCCAGTGTCCTGCCTTCGGCGAACGGCTGTGCCGCTTCGCCGGCGGCGGCGCACACGCCGGCGATATAGGCGAGCGGCAGGAAATGCTCGCTCGTCGGCACCGCGAGCGCGTGATCCGGATGTCGTTGCACTTTCTCGAGCGCAGCCGGCTCCGACGTCATGATGTCGCGGACGTGGGCATCGAAGCGTTCCGCCCAATCGAACCCCCGGTCGCCATACGACCACTCGACACGGCGCAGGTTGTGGACGACGTTGCCGCTGCCGAGGATCAGGACGCCGCGCTCGCGCAGGGGCGCCAGCCGCGCGCCGAGGTCCACGTGGTAGTCGAACGGCGCCGCGGCGTGGATCGACAGTTGCAGCACCGGAATGTCGGCGGACGGATAGAGGTGGGCGAGGACTGACCAGGTGCCATGGTCGAGTCCCCAGCTATCGTGGTCGAGGGTGACGCGCCCGGGCCCCGCGAGTTCGTCGATCTCGCGCGCCAGCGCCGGATCGCCGGGCGCCGGATAGTCGAACGCGAACAGCGCGGGCGGAAAGCCGTAGAAGTCGTGGATCACCCGCGGGCGCGCCATCGCGGTGACGGCGCTGCTCTGGATGAACCAGTGGGCGGAGATCGCCAGGATGGCGCGCGGCCTCGGCAGCGCCTTGCCGAGCTCTCGCCACGATTGGGTGAAGGCGTTGAGCTCCAGCGTATTCATCGGCGAGCCGTGCCCGATGAAGGCGGCCGGCATCGGCGCGGATGGGTCCATCGCATGCTCCTCGATTCGGTGAAGTTCGTCGGCCGCAGCGCTTGATGTTCGTATTGGCGGCGGCTTCAGCCGCGCGCCGCCGACGCCGGCTGTTCCAGCGCAGGGCGATCCCAGCGCGCCAGCGTCGCGGCGCGGCGATAGGTGCTGTCGACGAACGACGCGAGCGCGTTTTCCGGCGACGCCGCGGCGCGCACAGCCTCGTAGGGCAGGATGAACTCGCGCAACTCGGGATGGTAGTACGCGCCCTCGGGCGCAACGGCTGCCGCCGCGAGTCCCGGCGACTCGGGCACCGCGTAGGCATAGAACGCGGGCTCGAGCACCGGCGCGCTGCCGGGCCAGAAGCCGTGGCTGATCACCTCGTGCGAATACGCATCGCGCTCGAACGCCGGACCCTCGCGCGATGGCGCCCGGCGACCGGAGAACCGCGTCACCGCCAGATCGAAGCTGCCCCAGAAGAAATT
>JAICUE010000391.1 GCA_025936015.1 Gemmatimonadaceae bacterium | reverse complement strand
CGCACAGCGGGCGGGGTTCACCGGCGCCGACGTTGTGTTCAGCGGGGTGGGGAAGACCGAGCAGGAGCTCGAGCAGGCGGTTGCGGCGCAGGTCAAGCTCGTCAACGTCGAGTCCGAGGCCGAGCTCCACCTGCTGGACGCCATCGCCGCGCGAGCGAAGCGTCTCGTCGCGGTCGCGCTGCGGGTCAATCCGGAAGTCGAAGTCGAGACAGCGCATCATTACACACGAACCGGTTCCCGCGGCGACAAGTTCGGGATTCCGTACGACGAGGCGCTGGCGGTCGCGCGGGTTGCCGACGCCATGCCTAACGTGTCGCTGGCCGGCCTCGACATGCACATCGGCTCGCAGCTGACGCGGATCGAGCCGTATGCCGATGGCGTCCGCCGGCTGCTCGAGCTCCGCGCGCGGATCACCGCATCCGGCGGGGGCCGCGAGATCCGCTGGCTCGACATCGGGGGCGGCCTCGGGGTGACCTACGACGATGAGCGTGAGGCAGACCTCGACGCCTTCGCGCGCATCGTCGTCCCCGCGGCGCAGGACAGCGGTCTCGAGCTGGTGATGGAGCCTGGCCGGTTCCTCGTCGGCAACGCGGGACTGCTCCTGGCCCGCGTGCTGTACCGGAAACGCAGCGGCGGGAAGGATTTCGTCATCACCGACGCGGGGATGACGGAACTGCTGCGTCCCTCCCACTACAACGCCTTCCATCGCATCGAGCCCGTCGGCCCCGCCGGCGAGGCGGGGGTCGTCGACGTCGTCGGCCCGGTATGCGAGAGCGGCGACTTCTTCGCCCGCGACCGGTCGTTAGGCAGCGTCGCGCCGGGGGACCTCCTCGTCGTCGGCTCGGCCGGCGCGTACGGGGCCGTGATGTCGTCGCACTACAACGCGCGGCCGCGCGTCCCCGAACTGCTCGTCGACGGCGGCAAGGTCGCCGTCGCTCGCGAGCGCGAAACCCTCGAGGACCTCGTGCGGCACGAGAGCGCTACACCGGAATGGAGAACGATCTGATGCGCGTTGGACTGATGGCCGACAGCCACGACCGGCTTCCGGCGATGGCCGAGCTGGTGAACCAGATGCAGGCGAAAGGCGCCGGGTTCATCCTCCACGCCGGCGACTTCTGCGCCCCGTTTGCGCTGCAGCCCTTCTTCGACGCGCAGGTCGCGGTCGGCGGCGTGTTCGGCCGCAACGACGGCGACGTGGAAGGACTGCGCGCCAAGGCGGCGCAGGCGATGGGCATCGAGCTGTTCGAGTCGCCGCACAGCTTCGACCTGAATGGAACGCGGATGCTGATCGTGCACGACATCGGCGAGGTGAACGAACGCTCGATCGAGGGCCACGCCGTCATCGTCCACGGCTGCACGCACGAGCGGAGCGAGCAGCGCCGCGGATCGACGCTGCTCGTCAACCCCGGTGAGGCATGCGGCTGGCTGACGGGCACGCCGTCGGCTGCGGTCCTCGACCTCGACACGATGACGGTCGAATGGATCAGCCTCGCAGGTCCCGAGTGGAAGCGGTGACCGTCGGCACCCGGACCGCCCGCGCGCCCAACGCCTAACGCTCGACACGACCCGATGTCCTCCCGCATCCTGATCCTCGACTACGGGTCGCAGTACACCCAGCTCATCGCCCGCCGCGTCCGCGAGGCGCGCGTGTACTCCGAGATCCACCCCCCGACGCGCACCGTCGAGTGGGTGCGCGCGTGGAAGCCGACGGGAATCATCCTCAGTGGCGGCCCCTGCTCGGTCTACGGGGAGAATGTCCCGACCGCGCACCCCGACCTGCTCGATGTCGCACCGATCCTCGGCGTCTGCTACGGCATGCAGCTGATCGCGCATCTCGAGGGTGGCGCGGTCGAGCGTGCCGGCCGGCGTGAATATGGCCGCGCTGACGTCGAGGTGCTCGAGGAGTCAGGCGTGTTCGCCGGCTTCAGCCCGGAGCAGCCGATGGGCGCCTGGATGAGTCACGGCGACCATGTCGAGCGCCCACCTGACGGCTACGTGATCACCGCTCGCAGCGCGAACACTCCGGTCGCCGGGATGCGGCACCGCACGAAGCCGATCCACGCGGTGCAGTTCCATCCCGAAGTCGCGCACACGCCGCGCGGCGGCGAGATCATCGCGAACTTCCTCTTCGAGATCTGTCACGCCGAGCCTTCATGGACCCCGGGCGCGTTCATCGAGGACGAGATCCGGAAGATCCGCGCGCTCGTCGGCGAGAAGCGCGTGATCTGCGGGCTTTCCGGGGGCGTCGACTCGAGCGTCGCGGCGGCGCTGGTGCACCGGGCGATTGGCGACCAGCTCACCTGCGTCTTCGTCGACACGGGGCTGCTCCGGATGGGCGAACGCGAACAGGTCGAGCGCACCTTCCGCGCGCACTTGGGCGTCAAGCTCGTGACCATCGACGCGTCGAAGCGCTTTCTCGATGCGCTCGCGGGGATCGAAGACCCCGAGAAGAAGCGTCGCGCAATCGGCCACACGTTCATCGACGTTTTCGAGGACGCGACGTCGCAGCACGCCGAAGGCGCGGCGTTCCTCGTGCAGGGCACGCTCTATCCCGACGTGATCGAGTCCGCATCGCCGACCGGCGGTCCATCGGTGACGATCAAGACGCACCATAACGTCGGCGGCCTCAAGCCCGAGATGAAGTTCAAGCTCATCGAGCCGCTGCGCGAGCTGTTCAAGGACGAAGTCCGCAACGTCGGCCGCGAGCTCGCGCTCCCGGAGGAGATGGTTGGCCGTCATCCGTTCCCGGGACCAGGGCTCGCGATTCGGATCCTGGGCGATGTCGAGGAGTCAAAGCTCACCGTGCTCCGCCAAGCCGACGCGATCTATCTCGAAGAGATCCGCGCCGCCGGTCTGTACGACGACATCTGGCAGGCCTTCGCGGTCCTGCTCCCCGTGCGCAGCGTCGGCGTCATGGGCGATGAACGCACCTACGACAACGTTGTCGCCCTGCGCGCAGTAACGTCAGTGGATGGGATGACGGCCGACTGGTTCCCGTTCCCGCACGACGTGATGGCCGTGATATCCAACCGCATCATCAACGAAGTCGATGGCGTGAACCGCGTCGTCTACGACGTCAGCTCGAAGCCGCCCGCGACGATCGAGTGGGAGTGAGCTCGCTGGTCGGGGCGGGGTTCAACACGGCGATGAGAGACGAGAGAGGCTCCGACTAAGAGAGGAGAGACCAGAGAACGTGCCAGGCGAAACGGCGACGGCGGGCGCGCCGGTAACCGCAATCGTTTTTTCGTCTCTCCTCCCTCATCTCTCTATCGGAGGCTCCCTCATCTCTCCTCGCAGTGTT
>JAICUE010000386.1 GCA_025936015.1 Gemmatimonadaceae bacterium | reverse complement strand
GGTCAACCGGCGGTGCGCCCCTGCATCACATTCGCAGGCGCGCGCTCAAGAGGGAGTCGCGTCTCTCACCAGCGGAAGGCGAATCACGAACGACGAGCCAGTCCCGAGCTGGCTCTCCACCGTGAGCGTTCCGCCCATCTGCTTCGCGAGCGCATGCGAGATTGCGAGGCCGAGTCCCACGCCCGGAAGTTGGGTGACGCTCTCGCTCCGGTAATACGGATCGAAGATTACCGCCTGTTCGGCCGCCGGGATCCCGGGGCCATTGTCGGTGACGCGGACCTCGCCGTGCGGCGTGGATACGCCGCGATATTCGGAAGTCGAGACGACAACGGCGCCGCTCTCGGGAGTGAACTTCACCGCATTCCCGATCAGGTTCACCAGGATCTGTCGAAGGCGGTCAGGATCGGCATCGATCACCGGGTCGGCCGATTCCTCGAGGGACAGCGTTTGCCGCTTGGCCGCGGCGGCAGGGCCGAGGATCTCGGCTGCCTCGCGGGCGACGGCCGCGAGCCTCACGGGTACGGACGCGATCGCGACGATGCCGGCGTTCAGCCGCGCCATGTCCATCACGCTGTCGAGCAGCGACAACAGATGCCGGCCGCTCATCCGGATGCGGCCGAGCACTTTCCGCTGGTTGTCGTTGACCGGGCCGTACAGCTGGTCTTCCATGTTCCAGCAGTACCCGTCGATCGCGCCGAGCGGGCTGCGGATATCGTGGGCGAGCGTGGCGAGCGCGCGGTCCTTCGCACCCGTCGCGCCTTCGCTCGCCCGCAGCCGGCTCTCCATTTCGAGCCGCACTTCGCCGCCGAGTCGCGCGTGCTCGAGTGCGACCGCGGCCTGGTCTGCGAGCGCCGACAGCAGCCACTCTTCCGCCGCTGTCGGCGGCGCGCCGAGCGCGACCGCGATGAGCCCCGTCACGCTGCCGCCGACGACGAGCGGAACCGCCAGCACCCGGTCGACGCCGACGTCGAGCAGGTCCGGAAGCCGTTCTATCGCTTCCGCCGCGTCCGGCGCCCGGGTGCGCGTTAGGCGCTGCGTCGGCACGCCATGCGTTGCGCGCACATGGAGGACCTCGCTCGCATCGGGGAGCATGACGACCGCTGCATCCGCCGCGAGGAGGCTGGCGCCGCGCTCGACGGCGAGCTGTGCGACCTGCTCGAGCGACGTCGTGTAGGTGAACGCGCGGCCGATCTCCGTCAGCTTGCGCAGCTGCTGGATGTCCGGCTCCGCCGCGCGGTCCGGCCGCCCGCTCACGGCAGAACGCTCATCCCGCGCGAGCTGATCTCGACGTCGCGCACCATCGTGTCGTGTGCGCTCCCGCGCGTCTTGAGCACTCGGAGCGTGCGGCGCGTCCGCTCCGCGCCCTCGACGGAAAGCAGCAGGACATTGTCCGAGAGATAGCTCATCGCGGTCTGCATTCCGCCGCTCGAGAGCCCGCTGCCCGTGGTTTCGAGATTGAGGACGCTCGTGATCGTCCGCACCGCGAAGTGCTGCACGAGCGCGTACAGGTAGTCATGGAGGCGCTGCGGGTCGGTCGCGGCGCTTGCCAGGTCGCCGACCGCATCGAGGACGAGGCGCCGGACGCCGCGCTGCTCGATGCGCCGGAACATGTCGACGATGATGCTGTCGATCTGCAGCTCGACCGGCGACGCGTAGACGAGATCGAGCCCCTGCGCCTGCAGCTGCTCGACGTCCACGCCGAGCGCGCGGATCGTTCGCATGAGCTGCGTCGGATTTTCCTGGAAGCTCATGTAGAGGGTTGGCTCGCCCTGGCGCGCGCCCTCGAGCGCGAACTGCAGCCCGATCGTGGTCTTGCCCGCGCCTGACGGTCCCGCAAGCAGCGTCGTCGTTCCGCGCCACAAGCCGCCGTCGAGCATCGCGTCCAGCCCCGTCACACCCGTGGAGATCCGTTCCGACGCCGGCTCATAGCCTTCCGGAATCTGCGGGCTGACGAGTCGCGGATACACGTCGAGACCGGAATCGGTGATGCGGAACGCGTGTGCGCCCTCGAGGTAGCGGCTGCCGCGCAACTTGAAGACGCGAAAGTACCGCTCGTCCCGATTTCCGAGCCGGCGCCGTGACAGCTCGACGATCCCGTCGGCGACGGCGAACTCGGGATACTCGAGTATGTCGTCCTCGGTGTACTCGCCGAGCAGGAATGCCGTCGTCCCGTACGCGGTGAGAAGCGCGGTCATCTCGTAGACGAGGCGCCGCCGCTCTGCGACGTTAGGCGCGAGATCGTGGACTGCCTTGAACGAATCGATCACAATGACCTTCGGCGACAGCGTTTGGATCGCCGTGGTCAGCAGGGGGATCAGCGCGCCAACGCCTTCCGCGGCCAGCTGCGGTCCGACATCCTCGTACATGACGTCCGTACCGAGCTTGCTCTCGTCGAAGAAGCGGAACCCCTGGAGATAGCGGACCACCTTGGCGAGCGGCTCGGAGAGCGTCGTCAGGTAGAGAATCGGGCGTTCTCCGCCCGCGTTATGAAATATCAGCTGCTCGGCGAAGATCGTCTTCCCCGATCCCGGGTGGCCCATCACGATGTTGATCGAATTCGCGGGGAAGCCGCCTCCGAGGATGTGATCGGCTTCGGCGTTCCCCGAGCTCATGCGATCGTCGTCGGCGCGGGTGACGGCTCCTCTCTCCGGACGGCGATTCGGTATTACCGGGGTGCCCATTGCTGCTCCTTGATGTTTGTGTGCCGTGCGGCGATCGCGCCCTGGATCGCGCCTACGAACACCGACTCGACGAGCGGCTTGCGCAGGAACGCGTACGCACCCGCATCCGCGGCGCGGCCGGCAGCGGACAGGATGCTGAAGAGGATCACCGGGATCTCACGCGTCGATGGATCCTCGTGCAGGCGGCGACAGAGCGTCAGGCCGTCGAGCTTCGGGATCAGGATCTCGGTGACGACTGCTTCCGGTCGCGTGGATGCGACGCTTTCGAGCAGCGCGAGGCCATCATCGGCGAAGGCGACGGTGAATCCCGCACGCTCGAGAAAGTACCGCTGCAGCGCGCGCACGGTCTGATCTCGTTCACCGATCAGGATCATGCGCTTCTCCAGCGGCGCGTCGCGCACGGGCCGACGAGGGTGCGCGCCGCCGGGGAACAGTCCGCCGCGCTAGTCACCCTTCGTCGCGCACCATCGGAAGGCGATCTCCGGAGTCTGAGCGCGCGGTCCGGCCTGCCGGCGCGGATCGGCGCGGTCGCCCCCCCGCGGGCGCGCTCGCGGGCGTGCGCGATGAACGCGCTGGGCGGCCGCGAACTCTTCCTGCACGGGAGGCGAAAGAAAGAGGTCAGTGAGGTCGGGATCGAACTGGGTCGCGCGCCCTGCGGCAATCAACTCCTTCGCGCG
>JAICUE010000147.1 GCA_025936015.1 Gemmatimonadaceae bacterium | reverse complement strand
CCCCGCTGTCACGCCAGCTGGCCGACGACCAGCTCGCCGAATCACGAGCCGGGAAGGAAACCAGATTCGCCGCGACCGGGTTGGCGGCGTAGGGCGCCGTCATGCGCGCGACCAGCGCCAGCTCGCGAACGAGGCGATCGACGCGCGGTTCGCCGTAATCGCTGCTGTCGAGAAGGAATGCCCGCTTCCGTGCACCGGAGACTGACGAATCGCCGAGCCAGCGGCCGGTGAGGACGGCGAGCTGGAACTCGTCGTCGATCATGTGATAGTTCTCGCGCGTGACGCGCAGCTGCCGAAGCACCGATCTGGCGCCGGTGAGCAGGCTGTCAGCTTCGGTGCGCCGCCCAGCCTTCGCGGCGGCGAGCGCGCGCGTCACCAGCGCGGCGTATTCGGAGGCGCCTTCGCGCACCGCCTGGCCGCCTAACGCTTCCTCGTGGCTGACGTCGCCGCCGGGGCCGAGCTTGCGGAGGACGCTGGCGATCGCGAACTCGGACATCTCCGGTCGCCAGATCGGGCGCATCATCAGCGTCGACATCATCATGTCACGGCCGAAGTAGGTCGCGTACGTCGGCAATCCCGCCATCAATTTCTCGTGCGACGACAGGAGCTCGACCCCGCGCACCTGGCGCTCCAGCCGCCGGGCACGGAGGGAGTCGGCGGCATCGCGTGGGTCCTCCGTCGCCTGCGCGAGGAAGGCGAGGAAATCGGCGTTGAATATCTCGCTGCGCGCGAGCGGGGTGAGCGCTTCGCCAGTCGTCGAGATGCGAACGGTGAAGGGCACCTCGGCGTCGCCACGCGCCCGCAGGACGAGCGAATCGCCTTCGCTGGCCGCCGCGACGAACCGCGCGTTGGCCCGAATCTCGAGGGAAATCGTATCGCGCCCATCCAGCGACGGCTGCGTGATGCGGGCGCGCCACACCGTCGCCGCTGCGGTGACCGTTAGGGTCGGGCGCAGCCGTGCACGCAAGGCCGCGGTGCTGCGTGCACCGAGCAACGCCAGCTCGCGCCGGCGTTCTGCAGCAGGGAGCTGGTCGAGCGCTGCGACGAGACGCTCGAGCTCGGGCAGCGTGAAGTGCGGACTGGCGAATGGGGCGAGATGACGTCGCTCGTATTGGAAATCGCGCTCGACACGCATCGAGCCGAGCAGGGGCCAGCCGATCGCGATGCGTCGCGCGTCGGCGGCGAGCTCGTACTCGACGGTGCGCGCGCGTCCCGCGCGGGCGACCGATGCGCCGGGACTCGCCCAGCGCAGCGCGGCCGGTGTCCCGTTCGTCGCGCGGACGGTGAAGCCGATGCTCTCGTCCTCGGCATCGGCCCAGAGATTCACGACGCGTCCATCCCGGCGGTCGAGATAGACCTGCACCGTGTTGCCGGCTGCGTCACGAAAGAATCGCGTCTGATAGCCGCCATACGATGCGCTGTCGTCGATTCCACGCTCGGGAAATTCGAGGACGGGAGCCACGTGGCGGGCAGGCGCGGCGAGCTGCGCAAGCAGGACGATCCCGAGCAGGTGCATGATGCGTCCGGGGCGATGGGGATGCCGACGATCTTCGCGGGCGAAGAAACATATTGACAATTCCGCCGCGTGGCGGATTATAGAACACGCTCACTGATCCGGATCGGCGCAATCGCATTCGGGGCTGGTCGGTCGTCGAGCGACGCGCATGCTGCCCTCGTGTCCCGCTCGTACCGGGCCGCGATTGAACGAGCAGTCCCACTCCCACGCAGTGGAGGCTCTGTATGGCCGCAGGACGTTGTCTTCTTTCCCTGATGGCGGGCACCCTGCTGGCGGCTCCGGCGCTTTTCGCGCAGGGGACGCTCGGCACGGTTCGAGGCCGCGTCGTCGACGCGACATCACAGCAGCCTCTCCCTAACGCGAACGTCGTCATCGTCGGCACCGCTCGCGGTGCGGTCACGCAGAACGATGGGAGCTATCTCGTCGCGAGCGTGCCGGCCGGTCCGCAGACGGTGCGAGTGAGCCGCATCGGCTTCACGCCGCAGACACAGGTCGTCACCGTGCTGACTGGCGGTACGGTGACCGCGGACTTCGCGCTGCAGGCGCAGGCCGTCGTGCTCAGCGATGTCGTCTCGATCGGGTACGGCACGCAGAAACGTCAGGCAATCACCGGGTCGATCGCGACGGTCGATGCGACCGATGCCAATAAAGGCGTCGTCACCAACGCGACGCAGATGCTCGAGGGTCGCGTCGCCGGCGTCAACGTGACGCTGAACAATGGCGAGCCGGGCGCTGGCGCTCAGATCCGCATCCGTGGCGGCACGTCCATCAGCGGCAGCAATGATCCGCTCTATGTCATCGACGGTGTGCCGATCGACAATTCGGCCGTCGATCCCGCCGGGTTCAACACGGGCAACGCGGGCGGCGACGCACCGGGACGCAACCCGCTCAACCTGCTCAACCCCGCTGACGTCGAGACGATCACGGTCCTCAAGGACGCGTCAGCGACGGCGATCTACGGAAGCCGCGGTGCGAACGGCGTGGTGCTGATCGAGACGAAGAAGGGCAGAGCGAACGGATCGGACGCGGAGTACGAGTTCTACGCGGCCGAGTCCTCGCCCTACAAGTATCTCGATGTGCTGAGCGGCGACGAATATCGAAACTTCATCAAGCAGCAGGTCGCGGCCGGCAACCTTCCGCAGTCGCGACTCGACGCACAGGGCACGGCGAATACGAACTGGGAAAAGGAGATGACCCAGACCGCGCCGACCTACAACCACAACCTGTCGTTCTCCGGCGGGAATACCGAAAGTCGATACCGAGCGTCGCTCAACTACCTGAACCAGCAGGGCATCGTCCTCTCGAATGGGCTGGAGCGATTGCAGGGACGGTTGAACGGGACGCACTCGGCCTTCGACAACAAGCTTCGACTCGGCGTGAACCTCACCGCCGCGCAGAACAAGAACGACTACCTGCAGTACGAGCAGCAAGAGGGATTCGAGGGCGGCGTCTTCCAGAACATGGTGCAGTTCAATCCGACGCGCCCGGTGTACACGACGGATCCGGCAACGGGCCAGACGGTGTTCTACGAGATCGGTCCCGGAGCGCAGTCGGTCCGCAACCCGGTGGCACTCGCCAAACAGCTCCAGGATCAGGGCACGACGACGCGCATCCTCGGCAACACGTCCGCTGACCTTGACCTCGCGTCCTTCCTGACCGGCCGTGTCAATCTCGGCGTCGATCGCTCGACAGGACTTCGCCAGACGTACTTCCCCAACAAGAGCTCACTCGGCGCGCAGTTCAACGGCTACGGCCGCCAAGCGGATCGCGACAACACGTCGAAGACCCTCCAGGCCCTGCTCACCTTCCACCGCCCCTTCGACACCTTTGGCGGTACGCACGACGTCGAGGTGACGGGCGGATACGAGTGGAACCAGTACAACGTCGGCGAATTCGGCGCGGCGTCGCAGAATTTCCTGACCGACGCCCCGGGCTACAACAACCTCGGCGGCGGCGCGACGCTCCTCAAGCCGTACTCCACTCGCGACGAGAGCAAGCTGATCTCGTTCTTCGGCCGGGCAAACTACTCGCTCAACGACAAGTACTTCCTCACTGGAGTGGTTCGCCGCGACGGATCGTCGCGCTTCGGCGCGAACAACCAGTGGGCGGTATTCCCGGCGATTTCCGGCGCGTGGCGGATCAGCCAGGAGTCGTTCATGAGCGGCCTCCCGCTCTCTGACCTGCGCATCCGCGCCGGCTATGGGTTGCAGGGTAACAACGCCGCCGCGTCGTACGCCGCGCTCCAGCTGCTCGAGCCTTCCGGCGATGCGCAATACGTATTCGGGCAGACGGCGGTGACCGGAATCTCCGCGACGCGCAATCCGAACCCGAATCTTCGCTGGGAGCAGACGGCCCAGACGAACGTCGCGCTCGATTACGGGTTCATGCAGAACCGGTTCAGCGGAACGCTCGAGTATTACGTCAAGAACACCAAGGACCTCCTCCTCGACGTCACGGTGCCCGGGCCGGTGTCGGTCGCGTTGCGCACCGACAACATCGGCCGGCTGACGAACAAGGGCGTCGAGTTCAGTCTCGATGGCCGCGTCTTCGAAGCCTCCCAGCTGAACTGGACCGCGGGACTCGTCTTCTCGGCGGAGCGGAACAAGATCACCGATCTCGGTGGCCGCGACTTCATCACCACTGGCGACGTGAGCGGGCAAGGCCAATCCGGCCAGAAGGCGCAGCGCATTCTCGTCGGCTATCCGATCGGCACCTTCTGGGGACCGACGTTCGTCGGCGTCAACAGCAGCGGGCAGCAGCAGTTCAAGTGCGGCACGCCGAGCGCGACCTGCGTCGGTGGCATCACGACGAACTCGTCGGAAGCATCGCAGGGCGTCATCGGCGATGCGAATCCGGACTTCGACCTCGGGCTGCACAGCACGGTGAACTGGAAGAAGTTCGATTTCAGCTTCCTGATTCACAGCGAACAGGGCCGCGACATCTTCAACAACACCGCGCTCGTGTACGCGACGAAGGGGAACGTCACCCAGGACAAGAACTTCCTCAAGTCGGCGCTCAGCGATCCGACCGGCATCACCGAGCCGGCGGTCTACTCGTCGCGGTGGATCGAGGACGGGTCGTTCACCCGGCTGCAGAACGTCACGTTAGGCTACACGTTCGACTTGCCGTACGTCGGCCGCTTCGGTGGTGACTCCTTCGGCAAGGGGACGCGCGTCTATCTCTCCGGCGACAATCTGTTGCTGATCACCGGCTATGATGGCTACGATCCGGAAGTGCACACCCAGGGACCAGGACTCGCGACACGCGGGATCGACAACCTGACGTATCCGCGGCCGCGGACGATCACGGGAGGCTTCCGTGTCTCGTTCTGATATCGACCGCACACCCGACGCGGGAGCGCATCGCATGACGAAGCCAGCAGCATACACGTCGTACAGGAAGGCGGCGGCACTCGCCCTCCTTCTCGTGGCGCCACTTCCGTTCTCGATGCAGGGATGCACCGACCTGACGGAAACGCCCCAGAGCCAGATCACGCCTGACCAGTTCTACCACACCGACGCCGAAGTGCTCGGCGGCGTCGCATCGGTGTATGCGAAGCTTCGCGCCACGCTCGATGCCTACTACGACCTGAGCGAGATCAGCACCGATGAAGTCGTCGTGCCGACCCGCGGCCAGGATTGGTTCGACAACGGCAAGTGGATCGAGCTCCACCATCAGACGTGGGGCGCGAACAGCGCGCTCGGACTCGACGACATCAACAGCGCCTACGACAACCTCTCGATCGGAATCGCCCGGGCGAACGTCGTGCTCAACGCGATCGAGAACTCGCCGATCGCGAACAAGGCGGCAATCGTGGCCGAGGTGCGCGTGTTGCGCGCTTTCTACTACTACCAGCTCATGGATCTCTTCGGCGGGATGCCGATCGTCACGACGACGGAGATCGCCACTCGGCCGCGTGCCACGCGAGCCGCAACCTTCGACTTCATCGAGAAGGAGCTCACCGAATCGCGTGGCGACCTCCCGGCGACCCGGCCGGCGTCCGAGTACGGGCGAGTCACGCAGGGCGCGGTCGATGCGATGCTTGCGGAGTTGTACCTGAACGCCGAGGTGTTCAGCGGCACTGTCACCACCGCCGGCCTGACCAAGGGCACCCCGCGCTGGCAGGACGCGATCGATGCCGCCGACGCCGTGCTGAACTCCCCACACTACTCGATGGAGTGCGGCGCGGACTGGAAGAAGAATTTCTCCCCCGACAACTACAACTCGACCGAGAATATCTTCGCGGTCAACCTCATGGCGGCGCCCGGGCTGGGTCTGAACTTCCCGATGCGGGTGCTCCACTACAACCAGTACGACTCTCCGACCCCGTGGAACGGCTTCTCGACGCTCGCCGAGACGTACCACGCCTTCGACGACAACGACGTCCGCAAGTCGATCTTCCTCGAGGGTCCGCAGGTGAACCTGGTCACCGGTCTTCCGACCACCGACCGCGCCGGCAATCCGCTCTTCTTCACCGATACGATCGGTGACATTCACCAGGCGAATGAGAACGAGGGCGCGCGCATCATGAAGTGGCCCGTCGATCCGGCGCACGTCGCCGAGAACAACGGCAACGACTTCGCCTGGTTCCGTCTCGCCGAGATGTACCTGATCAAGGCCGAGGCGCTGAACGAGTTGGGACAGCCGGCAGCAGCGATTCCGCTCATCAACACGGTCCATGATTGTACTGACCCGACCCCGCTGAACGTCGCTGCGAACCAGCAGGCGGTTCGCGACGCGATCCTCAAGGAGCGACTCCTCGAGTTCACCGGCGAAGGCAAGCGCCGGATGGACATGATTCGAATGGGCACCTTCCTGAAGCCATTCGGCCTGAAGGGCGACCAGACGGCAGAGCCCTATCGCATTCTCTTCCCGATTCCCGCGACGCAGATCCAGACGAACCCATTGCTGGAGCAGAACCCCGGCTACTGAGCCGGCGCTGGAACGTAAGGCAGTAACCACCATAGCCTGCTCCCATCCGGGAGCAGGCTATGGTGTCGTTAGGCGGGTCGGTTGTCTCCACGCCCTGCGCTTCCTCCCGCACT
>JAICUE010000355.1 GCA_025936015.1 Gemmatimonadaceae bacterium | reverse complement strand
GGCGCCGCAACCGGCTCGGCCAGTGCGTCGCCGGGCGATTCGACTTCCTCGTCCGAGGTCGACGACGGGTCGTAGCTCCAGCCGCGGACGCCGTACTTCCGACAGAGCTTGTCGAAGAACTTCGCCAGCCCCTCGCGGTACTTCTCCCCGGCGTTGTGGTCGTGCGCGTAGGTGTTGCGATAGCGCTCGGCGAGGTGCGGGAACTCGGCGGCGATCCACGGGAGGTAACGCTTGCGCGCGGTGGACTGCAGGCGCAGGGCGCAGGAGTGCACGTGGGTCGCGCCGGCCGCGGCGACCTGCTGCACGAGCGCGTCCAGCTGCGAGGGATTGTCGGTGATTCCCGGCATCACCGGCATCACGTTGACGCCGATGTCGATCCCCGCTTCGCGGACCCGAGCGAGGGCGCGGATGCGCGACTCGGGAGTGGGCGCGCGGGGCTCGATCCGACGCGCGAGCTCGCGGTCGATCGTCGTGATGGTGAGGTGAATCGACAGCCGCGAATGACGGTTGATTCGCGAGAGGACGTCGATGTCCCGCGTGACGAGTGGGCTCTTCGTGATGATAGCGACCGAGAGGTCGGGATGATCAGCGAGCGTCTCGAGGATTCCGCGAGTGACCCGGAACTTCCGCTCGGCGGGTTGATACGGGTCGGTCGCGGTGCCGATGACGATCGTATCACCCTGGATGAGCGCGCGATGCTTGTCGCTCCCGTATCGGAGCGTCTTGCGGAGGACTTTCGGCGCGTTCTCCTTGACGAAGATGTGCCGCTCGAAGGCGAGCCACGGCGCCATCTCGGCGAAGTCGCGGGCGAGCGTTTCATCCATCACGTCCCTGGCGGCGGCCCGCTCCATCGCATAGCGGTGTGCATAGCGCGCGTAGCAGTAGGCGCAGCCGAACGCACAGCCGACATACGGGTTCACGGACCAGTAGCCCATCCCCGTCACCTCGGGCCCGTTCAGGACACTCTTTGCCGGCGCGGAGTGATAGCGGATATCTTTCTGCTCGCCGATGAGGCGAAGGGCGCGCACCACCGCCGGATCATCTTCCGGAAAGAGCGCAGCCTGGACGACCGGTTGGTTGGGCAGCATGGTTGTTGCACGTCTGTGAACGGACCGGTTCCCGAATATATACCGAAGTACGTCCGCGCGCACCGGTGTCCGCAGTGAGGCGGTCCCGGCAGCGATGGCGCGCCACTCAACAGCAAGGGGGGAGATTCATGCGAGGAAAACTCGCGGTGATGGTGGCTGCAGGAATGCTCGGCGCATGCGCGAGCGCAGGCGGTTTCCCGAAGTCGCTCCCGATGGAGTCCTCGAACACGATCAGCCAGGCGACACAGGCGATCACCGACGCACAGTCGGCGGGTGCGGATTCGCTGGCGACCGAGGCGTTAGGCAACGCGAAGATGCACCTCGACCAGGCGCAGAAGGAGCAGATCTCCCGGCACCCCGACGAGGCGACGCTGCATGCCCGTGAGGCGCTCGCTGATGCGCGTCTCGCGAAGACGACGGCGCAGCGGGTGAAGGCCGAGCACGCGCAGGCCGCGGCGCAGTCGGCACTGAGCTCACTGTCGGGCAACGGAGGTGGACGATGATCCGCACGTACCTGGTCCGCGGCGCGACGATCGCGCTCGCCGGCCTGACGATGGCCGCCTGCGCGAGCGCGAAGAAGCCCGGCTACCTGACGCAGGCCGAGGGCATCTACTCGGCGCTCGCGAACCGCGGTGGAAACGAGACCGTCGAAGCGGAGATGATCAAGACCCGTCAGGCGATCGACTCGGCGAACATGGCGCTCGCGCAGAACCGCTCGCAGAAGTACGTCGACGGCGTCGCCTACGTCGCGCTCCGCGCCGCGCAGACGGCGGAAGCGGAAGAGGCGCGACGGACCGCGATGCGGGCGACCGACAGCCTGAAGACCGCCCGGTTGAACAAGCTGTTGTCGCTCACCGAAGCGCAGCGCAGCGCGCTCGCGCAGCAGCAGCAGCTCTCACAGTCCGAGATCGCGGCACTGCACGTCCAGAACGCCGCCGCCGAACAGCGCGCTGATTCGCTGCGCCGAGTGGCCGAAGAAGCGAACGCGAAGCTCAACGATGCGCTGACGCAGCTCCGCTCGCTGGTCGCCGAGATCACGAACATCAAGGAAACCTCGCGCGGCCTCGTGATCAGCCTGAGCGACATCCTCTTCGACGTGAACCAGGCGACGCTCAAGCCCGGCGCGGCGAACAACGTCCAGAAGATCGCGGCGATCCTGAATCAGTACCCGAACTACAAGATCTCGGTCGAGGGACACACCGATTCGCAGGGGAGCGACGCGTACAACCAGTCGCTGTCCGAACGGCGCGCGGCGGCAGTACTGCAGCAGCTCGTCGCCGGCGGCGTCTCGGCGGACCGCATCACGTCGAAGGGCTTCGGCGAGTCGCAGCCGGTCGCCTCGAACGATACTCCGGCGGGGCGCCAGCAGAATCGGCGGGTCGAAGTCGTCGTCCTCGGTGCAGGCAAGGTCGCTGACGCCCTGCAGAACGGTGGCAGTGCACCGACCGACACGACGCGATCGGATACGACGAAGACGCCGCCGCGCTGAGCACGCGGATGACACAGCTCCCTGACCTCGATATTCAGCGGGCGCTCGGCAAGCTTCCCGGCTGGGCGCGGCGAGGGAACACGCTGGTGAAGAGCTACAACTTCAAGACCTTCCGCGCGGGGATCGACTTCGTGAACCGCGCGGCGGCCGTTGCCGACCGGATGGACCATCATCCGGACATCGACATCCGCTACACGAAGATCACCTGCATGCTGAGCACGCACGACGCTGGCGGAATCACGCAGAAGGACCTGGCGCTGGCGGCGGAGCTGGAGACGCTGACGGCGGACGCGCTCGCCTGACGGCGACGAGAGGAAAAGGAAGCGGGCCCGCGCTGCCTAACGGCAACGCGGGCCCGCTTTCTTTTTCCCGCTCGAGGATTCAGCTGATCTTGCGGAGGGTGATCGATCCGTTGACGGTCTTGGCGGTCAATTCGCGTCCGCCGGTGCCGATCTTCCCACTGAGGCGGCGCGGTCCGACGCGGCCGCTGAGCGTCATCGGAAAGTCCGTCTCGAAGCCTCCGGTGACCGTGCGAAGCTCGACGTCGGCGTTGAGCGACGCCGGGAGCTCGAGCTCGATCGAGCCGTTGACGGTGGAATAGCGAAGGTCACCGCTGCCGGCCGAGCGCATGCTGGCGCGAATGTCACCGTTGACCGTCGTCGCGCTGACCGGACCGCCACTCGATGCGGCGCGCACTTCCCCGTTCACCGTGCTCGCCTCGACCTCGGCCGTCGCACCAGCGACGTCGAGGTCGCCATTCACTGTGCCAGCGCGGACGTTCACACCCGCCGGGAGCGAGACGGTGAACTCGACCGAGACGTTGTTGCGCCGACCGTGGTCGTCGCTGTCATGCGAGTGATAGCCGTCCTCGTCGCAGTTGGACTCGCTGCCCCAGAGGGCGCAGACGAGGATGCCGCCGTTGGCGAGCGGCGTCGTCGTGAAGCGGACGACTGACGGATCGCCGCCATGGTCGGCCCGCTTGACGCCGGTGATGCCGGCGGTGCGGCCGGATGCCGCCGTCACCGAGATCGGGCCGTTCACGCTGCGAACGACGATCCAGGCGCCGGCGGGAACGTTGCCACTCCAGTTGAAGCGGTCGCCGGT
>JAICUE010000390.1 GCA_025936015.1 Gemmatimonadaceae bacterium | reverse complement strand
TCGAGCCCCTTTTCCGCGGTGACGCGTCCGATCCACCCGGCACGGAACGTCGTGTCGCCGATCCCGAGCGCCGCCCGCGCTTCGGCGCGCGCGAGCGGCGGGACGGCCGGTGCGTACGCGTTAGGCACGATGTGCAGCCTGCCATCCACCACCCGCGACTGGAGCAGCGCCGCCGCCATCGGCGCCGAGACCGGGACGACGGCGTCGAAGCGCGGAAAGACCCAATGCTGCAGCTGCTCGTAGAAGCGATTCTTCCTGTCGCCGCCGGTGAAGCCGTGCACGGTGGTCACCGTCGCGGCATGCTCGCGCCGCGCGGCGCTTCCCCCGACGACGTCGGCTCGGTACCCGTGCGTATGCACCACCGCCGGCTTCAGCCGACGGCAGGTCGCGCGCACGGCCTGCCACTCCCGCCAGTACGCGCGCCCCGGCGCGATGAGCGGGATGACCTCCACTCCATCCTCGCGCAGCCCGGCGACGAATGGCGCCGCGTCGTCGCTCGCGCCAAGCGTCGCCATCACGCGCACCTCGCGGCCGCGCCGGTGCTGGCCGCCCGCGAGCAGCCGCACCACGCTCTCGATTCCCCCGACCGCCCCCGGTGCGACGAGGTGCAGGACGCTGTATCCGTCGCCCGTTGCGCTCACGAGTGCAGCAATTGGCAAGAAGCGGGCACACGATCGATCACACCGGAAGAGCGTCTGGCACGCCACGCGCATTCATCCCGCGCGTGACGATCGAATCGACCAGCCCCACCGCGGCGACACCATCATCGGATCCATCACCGAAGGCGACCGCGGAAGTCGTCGGGCCGCCCGCGCCGCCGACGCGGCTGCGCGCGCTCGACCGATCCCTGCTCGCCGGCGTTGCCTGGACCGCTGGGATGAAGTGGACAACCCAGATTCTCAGCTGGGCATCCACGCTCATCGTCGCCCGACTGCTCACCCCCGAGGATTACGGTCTCTTCGGGATGGCGATGGTGTACGCCGGCTTCGTCGCGCCGATCTACGATCTCGGACTCGGCGCGGCGATCGTCCAGCGCCACGGGGTGAGCGAAGCGCCGCACGAAGTCGCGCGGCTGGGCGGGCTCTCCATCGTCTACGGCGCGTTCTTCTCCCTGCTCTCGATCGCGCTCGCCCGCCCGCTCGCGAGCTTCTATCACGAGCCGCAGGTCGCGTGGATCGTGACCGTGCTCGCGATCGCGTTCTTCATTACATCGTTCCAGATGCTGCCGCGCGCCGTGCTCTCGCGCGATCTCGGCTTCCGGAAGCTCGCGCTCCTCGACGGCGTCGCTGCCCTCTCCCTCACGGTCGCGACACTCGTACTCGCCATCGCCGGTTGGCGCTACCGCGCGCTCGTTTACGGCGAGATGTTCAGCGCGATCGTGACGACGATCGCCGCCGTGCTGTGGGCGCGTCATCGCCTGGCGCTGCCGCGCGACCTCCGCTCGGCGCGCACCGCGATCGCGTTCGGCTGGCAGGTCGCCGCGTCGAAGATCGCGTGGTACGTCTACACTAACGCTGACTTCGCCGTCGTCGGACGCGTCCTCGGCAAGGTCGCGCTCGGCGGCTACACCTTCGGCTGGACGATCGCGACGATTCCGGTGGATCGCGTGAGCCAGCTCGTGAGCCGGGTGATGCCGAGCGTGCTCGCCGCGGTGCGCGATGACCGCGACGCGCTGCGCCGCTACTTCCTCGCGATCAGCGAGGGACTCGCCGTCGTCGCGCTCCCCCTTTCGATCGGCCTCGCGCTCACCGCCGACCACTTCGTCCTCGTCGCCTTGGGCGAGCGGTGGCGGCCGGCGATCGTTCCCCTCGCGCTGCTCGGCGTCTATTCCGGCTATCGATCGCTCGCGACCCTGCTCTCGCCGATTCTCGTCGCGACCCGGCAGGCACGCAGCAACATGCACTTCACCATCGTTGCCGCGCTGATCCTGCCGGTGCTCTTCTACATCGGCACGCGGTGGGGCACCGCCGGTGTCGCGATGGCGTGGATCATCGGCTTCCCGATCGTCTCGGCGCCGATGTACCACCGGACGATGCGCACCCTCGGCGTGAAGCTGGGGGAATACCTCCGCTGTCTCTGGCCCGCGCTGAGCGGGACCATCGTGATGGCTGCGGCCGTCGTCGCCGCGCGGATTCTCGGAGCGACGCTCCCCCTCGCGGCGCGCTTCGCGATCGAAGTCGCGGCCGGAATCGTGACGTACGCGGCGGTCATGTGGGGGCTGCATCGCGCGCGTATTCGGGCCTTCATCGGTCTCGTTCGCGAGATGCGCCGCTGATCGAGCGCGCAATCGAGGCACAGGCTCTGCGTTACTCGATCCTGCCATGCGCCTGCTTCGATCCTCTCCAGCACTGCTGTTCGCCGCTGCCTGCGTTTTCGCCGGCAGCGCCTGTCATGGTGACGGCTCGAGCGGCCCGCGCGTGCTCGTCGCGCCAGGGAACGCAGCGGCAACGGCGACGTCGGCGAACACGATCCGGCTGACCTTCACCGCCGTCGACGGCGCGAAGGATTACGCGGTCGAGCGCGCCGATGCGAACGGCGAATTCGCCGAGGTCGGCACCACTGGCGAGACCTCCTTCGACGATGTCGGCCTCGAGCCGACGACGCTCTACCGTTATCGCGTCGTCGCCCGGCGCGGCAGCGAGCGCGGACCGTACTCGGCGGTAGTCCAGGCGACGACGTTAGGCACCGGCGGAAATCAATCCATCCTCCGCGGCTCGTTGACTTCGTCGCGAATCCTCACGGCCGACACCGTCTACGTGCTCAGCGGTCCGGTGCGGATGGTCAGCGGGGGAACACTGCGCATCGGTGCCGGGACGAAGATCGTCGGCGACACCACCGTCGTCGGCAGCTCGCTGCTCATCGAGCGCGGTGCAAAGATCATCGCCGAGGGCTCGCGCGCACATCCGATCGTTTTCACCTCGCAGCGCGCGCCCGGTCGGCGCAAGCCGGGCGATTGGGGCGGCGTGTCGATCGTCGGCAACGCCCGCATCAACCTCCAGGTCCAGAACATCCAGAGCGAAGGACCGCAGGGCGGAACGCAGGACTACGCCGGCGGCACCGACGACGACGACGACAGCGGCGTGCTTCGCTACGTCCGCATCGAGTTCGCCGGCCAGCAGATCGGGCAGAACGAGAAGATGAACAGCCTCTCGCTCTACGCGGTCGGTCGTGGAACGACGATCGAGTACGTCGAGACGCTCGCCGGTCTCGATGACGGCTTCAAGTGGTTCGGTGGCACCGTCAACGGCCGCTACCTCGTGTCGTACGAAGCGGGCGACGACAACTTCGACATCTCGCAGGGCTACAGCGGA
>JAICUE010000527.1 GCA_025936015.1 Gemmatimonadaceae bacterium | reverse complement strand
TGCGCTATCACTGGGCGTCAGGGATGCGCGTGCCGGTCTCGGAGAATGGCGTCGTCACGTGCGCGAAGCGTGGTGACGTGACGGTACGCGCGTCACTCGGCGCGGTGGCGACGAGTGTCCTCGTCCGCTGCCGCCCGGTGGAGAAGATCTATCTCGAGTCGACGATCGACCTGGTGGTCGGCGATTCAGCCGAGCCGGTCCCGTTCGAGGCGGTCGACAGCGCGGGACGGCGCGTCGAGCTGCTCGCGGGGAGCATGCGCATCCTCGACACGACAGTGGCGAAGCTCGAAGGTGTTCGGGTGCGGGCGCGATCTGCGGGTAGCACGCTCGTCGGAGTGTTCGCCGGCGACCGCGGCGGGTGGACGGAGGTCAACGTGTACGAGCGGGCGAGCAGCCCGTCGCGGATTCGCCCCGACCAGAACATCGCCATTCCGGTGAGTCTGGCCAGCGGCGACACGCGACGTTGGCCGCTTCCGGCCGGCTCGTACGTCATCTCGATGCGTCCCGAGGGGAGCGCGCTTCGCTTCGCGATCCTCAACGGGTCGTGTGGTCCGATTCCGTTCGTGCGCAAGTACCTGTGCGGCGTGAGGGCGGGCGCATCGATCATCGTTTACAACCCGTGGCGGCGGGAGGCGACGGCGGCAGTCGGGGCGGATCTCGCGCTGATGCGGCTGACGGATCAGGCGCCGTAACCACCGGGTTGAACTGCAACTGCATTTTCACCACAGAGGACACAGCGGGCACAGAGGACGGCTCGGCGGCGAAAGTTCCGCGCGCCGCGGGCGAAAGGCTTGGGGCAAGCGGGGGGATATTGTCGCGCCGCGCGGCGGGCTGGGTGTCAGAAAGTCCAGGTGATGCCTAACGTTCGGGGGGTGATCTCTACTCGCAGGGGGTGGACGACCGAATCCGGCTCCTCGCCCCCGGTATGTGCCTCAGCGGCTGGGTGCCTAACGGGGGGGAGCAGCCAGCGCAGGCCGTGGCGGCGGAGCATGGTATCCGTCGCGCTGGTGACGGCGGCGGCGAGGGCGGCGCTGGCGATCACGTCACTCCCCCAGTGTGCGCCGGTGTAGACGCGCTGCAGGCCGACGACGGTCGCGACCCCGTAGGCGGGGACTGCTATCCATCGGGTGTGCGATTCCATCGCCAGGGCGGTGGCGATGGCGACGGTGTGCGCCACGTGGGCGGAGGGAAATGAGTGCCACTGCTCCTCGTTGCTGAACGGATGAAATCGCCATTGGGTCCCGCCGTCCGTGGGGCGATGGCGGCCGACCAGCGGCTTCAGCACGCTCTCGACGCCGTCGCCGGCGGCATAGCCTAACGCGACGCGGAGCATCGCGTCGGAGAGGGCGCGCTGGCCGACGATTCGTGGCGCGATCACCGACACCGCCAGCACCGGGACGATGTTGCGCGCCTCGCCTAACGGGCCGACGTCTCGCGCGAGCTTGTCCAGGGCGCGCGTGTGGTGGCTCAGCGCGACGGCGCTGAGCCGGCGGTCGTCGAGTGACGTGACCACGAGCGCGCCGGCGACCGCGGGCCAGACGTAGGCCTGGTGAACGCGGGTCGCCGTGCTCGGGGGCGCTATGGCGGTATCCGTTTGCGCGGCGCATGGTACTGCTGAGAGCATCATCGCGCCGAGCAGCCAGCCGCCGATGGTGCCTGCGGGGACACGTGCACGTTCCGGGTGGATCATGCTGCACGTGCCCCGCAGATTTCGATCCCCCTGCTACTTCTCGCTCCCCGACTCCTTCAGGCCGCGCTGTTCGAGGAGTGCTTCGACGCTCGGATCGCGGCCGCGGAATGCGCGATACATGTCGGCTGCGTCCTCTGTCCCGCCGCGCGAGAGGATCATGTCGCGGAATCGCTGGCCGTTGGCGCGGGTCATTCCGCCGTGCTCGACGAACCACTGATAGGCA
>JAICUE010000438.1 GCA_025936015.1 Gemmatimonadaceae bacterium | reverse complement strand
TCGACGATCGCGACGCGGTCGGCGAGGCGTTCGAGCTCGTCGAGGTTGTGCGAGGCGATCACGATCGCGCGATCGGCGCGGCGGAGCGAGGGAACGAGCTCGCGAAAGTATTGCGTCCAGAGCGGGTCGAGTCCGTGGGTCGGTTCGTCGAACACCATCACGCGCACGTCCTCCGCGAGCAATGCCTGGGCGAGCGCGACGCGCTGCAGCGTCCCCTTCGACAGCTCCTTGGCCCGCTTCTTCGCGTGCTCGTCGAGGCCTAACGCGCGCAGGAGCTCTCCGATCCGCGCGCTGATGCGCTCGGCGGGGATGCCGGCAAGCGTGGCGAAGCGGGTCATCGCCTCGGTGACGCGCCAGCTCGGCTTGATGACGACCAGTTCGGGGAGATAGCCGATTCCCTCGGCCTCGACGAAGTCGCGCGGCGGCCGCCCGTCGACGGTGAGCGTGCCCGCGCTCGGCGCGAGGAAACCGAGCAGCATCGAGATCATCGTCGACTTGCCGGCGCCGTTAGGCCCGGCGATCCCGAACACCTCGCCGGGCGCGACGGTGAACGACATCCCGTCCACCGCCAGGACGCGGGCGCCGCCTAACGGCGCGTACGTCCGCCCGACATTCTCGAACCGGATCACCAGCCCTCCCGTGCGGGTCAGGCTGGCAAAGCTAGCGCGTGACGGTCGGCGGCGCCCCTGCGGGTGCGGCGGTCGCGCACGCCGACCAATCCCCCTGCCCGGCGCGCTGGAAGAAGGTCTGTGCATCCTGCGGCCGCCCGAGCCGGACCAGGGAGCACCCGAGGTACCCCATCGACTCCCGATCGCCGCTGTCGACGCCCAATGCCCGGACGAAGAAGATCCGCGCCCCGTCGTAGTTTCCCTCGATGAAGAGCAGCTTCGCCATCTCCTTGAACGCCGGGCCACTCTTCGGGTCGCGGCGAATCGCCGCCTGCAGGTACGCCGTCGCCGAGTCATAACGCTGCTCGTCGCGGAACATCCGCCCGAGGTACACGAGCGGCATCGCCGACGATGGGTTGTCGCGCGCTGCCTTCTTGAAGACGTCGCGCGCCACTTCGCGCTTGCCTTCATTCAGCAGCTGCACGCCACTCGCGGTCTCGTCGCTGTGGCGGTTCATCGCCCACCACGCACCACCGCCGACCAGGATCAGCGCCGCGACGAGGACCCCGACCAGCATCCAGGGGAAGCCGCGCCGGCCGACCCGTTCGATCGTGTCGCCACTCGTCATCGGGCGGGTCGCCGCCGAGCTCGCGCTCGCGACCACGGGAGTCGGCGGAACCACCGGTGGATTCACCGACGCGAGCAGCCCCGACTCGAGCTTGAGAAATCCGTCGCGCGCCGCGGCGATGTCGCCCGGGGTCGGGCGGTAGTCGGTGCTCTGCGCGCGGTCGCGGGCCGCCTGGAATTCGGCGAGTGCGTTCGCCTGCTCGAACGACAACATCTGCCGCTGGCGCAGCTCGCGGATGAGCGCCTGGCCGCCTGACGACGACCCACCCACCAACGAGCGGAGCGCGGTCTCGACCGCGCTCCAGCTTTCAATCAGGTCCGCCGCGAGATCCTCACTGTGTCGCGACATGTCGAGGCGCGCGATCACCGGCCGCGCCGCATCGAGCGAGGCCAGCGCCGCGCGCTCCGCCGGGCCGGCCATCAGCGCACGATCCTGAGCAGTCCCGCGTCCGCGCTTCCGCGAATGAAGCTCTCGGCGTCACCGGTCGGGATCTTCACCCCGGTGAGCGAGAATCCGCGCCGCGCCTCGGCCAGCATGAACTCGTGCATCGAACGCGCAGCGTTGCCGTTGTTCTCACGCATGCGCTGGACGATCTGGTCCCAGGTGCCGGCGTACTGCCGTCCCTCGCGCGTCGTCACCGCGTGCTCCGCGTTAGGCGCCGCACGGTCGTCGAGCTCGTCGGGGACGTCGTCGTCCGTCTCGACCACGCGATGACCGGCGAGATCGGCGAGCAGCGCGCCGAACAGTTCGAGCTGGCCTAACGCTGCACCGCGCGCCGCGTCCAGCTCGTCGGCGACCTTCCCCTCGATCTCGGCGAGCATCTCGTCGATGTCGTCCATGTCGCCGCCGAGCTCGGAGAGCCGCTCTTCCCACGGCTTGAGCTCGGGGTCGCCCTCGGGGAGGTTGAACTGCGTCCGCTTCATCTCGAGCAGCCGCCAGATCGCCAGCTCGTCCCAGTGGTCCTCGGGCTTCGTCTGCTCGAGGTGGTAGAGCGCCGCCTCGTAGTCGCCGCGATCGTAGAGCACGTTCGCGAGATAGATCCGCGCTTCGTGATACTCGCTGTCCGTCTGCAGCGCGCGGCGCAGCGTCGCCAGCGCGGCGTCGTCATCGCCGAGCCGGTGCTCGACGTAGCCAATGCAGCTCTGCACCTCGGCCGATTCCGGCGCGATGCGTGCGGCGGCCTCGAAGTAATCGCGCGCCTCGGCGACCTCGCCCTCGCGAAAGAGCGAACGGCCGATCTGCAGCATCAGGTCGATGTCGTCGGCGTAGCCCAGCTCGAGGGTGCGCCGCATGCAGCGAAGCGCTGCATCGCGCTGGCCGAGCTTGAGCAGCGTCTCGCCGAGCCCGGCGAGCGCGTCCTCATGTTCGGGCTCGAGGACGAGCGCTTCCTCGAACGAGCGCCGCGCCCACGCGTATTCCTCGCGAGCCAGACGCGCGTATCCCACGCCGATGTGGAGCTCGACCGAGTTCGGATACAGCGACAGCCCCTCGCGGAGCACGTCGAGCGCCTCGTCGTACTGCCCCTCGCTGTACAGCTGGTGAGCTCGTTCGTCGTACTCTTCCGAGCTCAGGAAGGGGTTGGCCATGGGAGCGAAATCCTCCGCAGATGAGGGT
>JAICUE010000417.1 GCA_025936015.1 Gemmatimonadaceae bacterium | reverse complement strand
TGCGCGACGAAGCGGAGATCCGCGGGCACCGGCGGACCTACATCGGCGCGATGCCGGGGCGGGTGATCCAGGCGATGCGCCGCGCCGGCGTCGTCAATCCGGTGATCCTCCTCGACGAAATCGACAAGCTTGGCAACGACTATCGTGGCGACCCGGCCGCGGCGCTGCTCGAGGTGCTCGATCCGGAGCAGAACCGCACGTTCAGCGATCACTTCCTCGAGGTCGACTACGACCTGTCGCAGGTGCTGTTCGTGACGACGGCGAACAGCCTCGGCGGAATACCGGAGCCGCTGCGCGACCGCATGGAGATCATCAGGCTGCCGGGCTACCTCGACCAGGAAAAGGTGGCGATCGCGCGCCGCTTCCTCATCCCGCGCCAGCTCGAGCGGAATGGCATCGAGCCGTCGCGAGTGACCATCGAGGATGGCGCGCTGCACGGGGTGCTGCGCGGCTACACGCGCGAGGCGGGAGTCCGCGAGCTCGAGCGAAAGATCGCGCGGATGGCGCGGAAGCTGGCGCGACGCGAAGCCGAAGAGGCAACGACCCGACCGATGGATGCGACGCCGACCCGTCTCACGGTCACGGCGGCCGATCTCCACGGCCTGCTCGGAGTCGCGCCGTTCGACGAGGACGATAACACGCTCGAGGACAAGGTTGGCGTGGCGTGCGGGCTGGCCTATACCTCCGTCGGGGGCGAGACGCTCGAGATCGAGGTCTCTGTGCTTCCCGGGCGCGGGAAGCTGGCGCTGACCGGCACGCTCGGCGACGTGATGAAGGAGTCGGCAAGCGCGGCGATGAGCTACGTGCGATCCCGGGCCGGGGCGTTAGGCATCGACCGGGACTTTCACCGCTCTCGCGACATCCACATCCACATCCCGGCGGGTGCGACACCGAAGGACGGCCCATCGGCGGGAATCGCGATCGCGACCGCGGTGTCGAGCGCGCTGACGGGAATTCCCGTACGCGGCGACGTGGCGATGACGGGCGAGGTCACCCTTCGCGGCCGCGTCCTGGCGATCGGCGGGCTCAAGGAGAAAGCGGTCGCCGCGCACCGCCAGGGGATCCGCCAGGTGATCATCCCCCACGGGAACGCGCGCGACGTGGAGGAGTTGCCGGCGGAAGTGCGCGACGCCGTCGTCTTTCATCCCGTGCGGACGATGGATGAAGTCGTCGCGATCGCGCTGCGGATTCAGCCCAGCGCGGCGCGCGACGCGGCCGTCGCGACGACGCACTGATGAGCGAGACCGGCGCGCCGAAGGATCCGCTGATCATCCGCGACATCGAGTATCTCGGACCGATGGCGTCCGACACCAGCTGGCGTCCGACGCACACGCTGCCGGAAGTCGCGTTCGGCGGCCGGTCCAACGTCGGCAAGTCGTCGCTGATCAACAAGCTCGTGCGGCGGAAGAAGCTCGCGCGCGTGAGCAACACACCGGGGCGGACGCGGGAAATTCATTTCTTCCGCGTGAACCAGGATTTCGTGCTCGTCGACCTTCCCGGCTATGGTTATGCCCGGATCTCGAAGGAGCGGCGATCGGAGTGGCGGCCGCTGATCGAGGGATTTCTCACGCGGAGTCCCGGCGTCCGCGGGATCGTGCAACTGCTCGACGCGCGACACGACCCGACGGGTGACGACGAGCAGATGCTCGGGTTCCTCGGCGAGCTCGGCCTGCCGACGATCATCGCGGCGACGAAGGTGGATAAGCTTTCAAAGGGTGCGGTCGCAAAGCGGATTCGCGAAATCGGGCGGCTGATCGGGATGGACGACTCCCAGATCATCCCCTTCAGCGCGATCACCGGCGAAGGGCGGGACGAATTGGCGGCGGCGATCGTGTCGCTGATCGGCCAGCCCTCATGGCGCGAGGAGACCAGTGACGTCGACAGCGGACGGTTCGGGACGACGACCGATGCACCGGAACGTTAGGCAGGAGGTCCGCGGCCGCGGATGCGCACGTGGCGCGATCGCGCTGATCGCGCTCGCGGTGACCGGCGCGTGCGCCGGGCAGCCGCCGGGGGCGACCGCAGCGCCGTCGCCGGCGGCGAGCGGGTCGCCGGCGCGGCCGGTGACCACCCGGCTCGACTCCGCGCCCCCGCTGATCCCGCCCAATTACGGGACGCTCAAGCAGGATGATATCGCGGTTCACATGCAGGTCGGGGACGTCCAGGTGCGCGCCCTCCCGCTCGATGAATCGGTCATCCGCGTGCTGGCGCCGGACTCGTATCGTTCGCTCCGCGGGTTGCGCGAGAGCAAGCGTCAGGCAGTCGACCGGCTCGCCGCACGCTACATGCTGCGCGAGCGAAATGTCTGGCTGGTCAGCTTCTACGGCTTGGCGCCCGACGCCCGCTTCAATCCGACCGAGTTGACGCTGAGCGTCTCCGGACGCGATTACCGGCCGCTCGAGGTGCTGCCGCTGAGCAGCGGCTTCGGCGAGCAGCGCCTCGACGTCCGCGAGACGCAGAGCGCGCTCTACCTGTTCGGCGACGGTATCCAGCTTTCGCAGCCGATCATCGTGCGGATGCAGGGCAACGAAGACGCCTCGTGGGGAACGATCCTTCAGCGCATCGAGCAGGAGCGCGCGCTGATCCGCGGACGCGCCGCGCGGGGAACACCAGCGCCGTAGCCGCCGTTGAGCCGTCAACCATCGACCGCACCGCAATGGCATTCCTTCCTCTTCGCTCCCTGGCCGACCGTTCGATCGCACGCGTCGAGCGCGAGTGGCTCGACGCCATCAGCGATGCGCTGGCCGATCCGGCGTGCGACCGTGCCCTGCTCTGCCGACGGACGCTCGCCGAGCTGATTGCGCCGCAGTTCGCGGCGAACTGGGAGGAAGCGCTCGCCGACGAGAAACTGCCCCTGGGGACGCGATTGTCGCTTGCCGCGCTCGACCCGCGCAACGTGACGCTCGAGCCTGAGTACTACTCCGACTGCGACGACACCCGCTTCCAGCGCGTCAAGCCGCTGCTCTGGCTCTGGTACTCGTTCGACCGTGCGCCGT
>JAICUE010000213.1 GCA_025936015.1 Gemmatimonadaceae bacterium | reverse complement strand
GTTGTTCTCACGGAGGTCGGCCACCGACTGCACGTTGCCGACGCGCTTCGCCATCTTCGCGCCGCCGGTAAGGAGGAACGCACCATGGCACCAGAAGCGGCTGAACGTCTTTCCAGTCGCGCCCTCCGACTGTGCGATCTCATCCTCATGATGCGGGAAAATCAGGTCGATCCCGCCGCAGTGGAGGTCGAGCGTCTCACCGAGCAGCGACATCGCCATCGCCGAGCATTCGAGGTGCCATCCGGGCCGGCCTCGCCCCCATGGCGAATCCCAGGCTGCGCCAGTCCGCTCGTCCTCCTCCTTCGCCGCCTTCCACAGCGCAAAGTCCTGCGCGTTCTCTTTCGAGTAATCGTCCTGGGCCACGCGCGCACCCGCTTTCACTTCACGTGTATCGAGCCGTGAGAGGCGGCCGTACGCGGGAAACTTGTCGATTGCGAAATAGACGCTGCCATCATCGGCGAGATAGGCCACACCGCGCGCGATCAACTCCTCGACGAGAGCGATCATCTGCGGGATGAACTCGGTCGCGCGCGGATACGCCTCCGCGCGTTCGATGCGCAGGTACTCGCGATCGCGATGAAAGATTTCGACGACAGGGTTCGTCACCTGCGTGATCGTCAGTCCCCGCTCGTTCGCGCGCTTGATGATCTTGTCGTCGACATCGGTCAGGTTCATGACCTGATTGACTTTCCATCCACGGAGACGGAGCACGCGTCGCATCAGATCCTCGAACAGGAATGTCCGAAAATTTCCGAGATGCGCCGGGTTGTAGACCGTCGGCCCGCAAGTGTACATCCGCACGCACGCGCCATCGGCCGGTGAGAACGGCTCGACCTGGCGAGTGAGCGTGTTGTACAGGCGGAATTCGGTCGACATGCAGTTTCTCCAGGGTGCGGCGGCCCGAGGTTGCCGTCGCGCGGAAGCTAGGCGCGGCGAAATGCAGAATCAACTCGCGGCGCGCGATGCTTCAGCGATCGATCGAATCACCCGAAGATCTTGAGAAAAAGCTGCGTCGCCCACGGCAACAGCACCTGCCCGGCGAACGCGATGACGATCCACGTCCCCGTGACCGCGACGCCTGCCTGCAGCGCATCGATCGGCTGTCGACCGCGGCGGCGACGGCGTCCCGCTGCCTGACGCTCCGCGTCGTCGGCGGCGAGCAACCCGCGTGCAACGCACCAGGCACTGATCGCCGCGGGTATGGTCGCAACGACCACCCAATAGGCGATGTTCGCCGAAGGATGCACATCCATGAGGTCGAGCACGAGCCGGGGACCGAAGGAGAATCGCACCGGCAAATCGAGCAGCTGCCCCATGTTCGCCGGAGGCGCGGCAAGCAGCACACCGGCGGCGCGGCCCACTCCATCGAGGGCGAGGGGGACGAGGGCGAGGGAGAGCCACCGGGCGACCCCCTCGAGCCGACGCCTTCGGCCAAGCCACAGCACCGCACCGACGACGAGTGCAGTTGGAATCAACGGCGGGAGAAAGACGCTCGTCGCGAGCAGACGCGTGAGCCCATGCTCGAGCACGAGCAACCGCGGCGTGGCGTCGAACAGTGAATAAAGAGTTCGGGCGAGATCACGGTAAATCAGCGACGCGGCGACGAGGTGCACGGCGATGCACAATGCAGTCACGACTCCCGCCGGGAACTCACTGTTGACTGCATTCCGGTGTGAACGGCGCCCAACGGATCGTGTCGGCGCGGCGACGACCGTGTCATTCGGCGCCAGCACATCGTGCTCCGCGGCGAGCGCTGCGGAAGCGTCAGGGCCGTTCATGATGGAGTTTGTCATGCGTTAGGCTCCGCGACCCGGCTGGGCCGCTCGATGAGGTCGAAGAATCGCTGCTCGAGATCGTCCCGCCGTATGGCGGATGAGCGCACCCCCACGCCCGCCGCCAGACACTCGGCGAGCACATCTTCAGGGGAATCGCCGCCCAGTGGGATATGAAGCTCCTCGCCCTTGAGGAGCGCGGCGGGGCGGCGCAGCTGCAGTCGCCGCGCGGCGAGCGGCGGCGCATCCACGGTGAGTACGAGAATGCGTTCGCCGGTGAAGTGCGACGGATCGATTGCGGCGTGGGCCCGTCCGGCTTTCATCACCACGATGCGCGAAGCGAGATGCTCGAGGGAGAGGAGATCGTGCGACGAGAGGATGATGCTGACGCCTTCGTCGCGAAGGCCGGCGAGCAGTTCGCGCATCTCGCGCGCGCCGACCGGATCGAGCCCCGACAATGTCTCGTCGAGCAGGAGCAGTCGCGGCCGGCCGACGATCGCCTGTGCGACTCCGAGGCGCTGTACCATTCCGCGTGACAGGTGGGCGACGCGCTTGGTCGCATGCTCGGCGAGTCCGACGCGATCGAGTGCGGAGCGAACGCGTTCCGCGCGCTCGACCCCCGACAGTTCGTGCAGCGTCGCGTAAAACTCGAGGGCTTCGCGCACGGAGAGGAACCGCGGGTAAAGCGAGCGCTCGGGAACGTAGGCGACGCCAGGCGGCCGACCGAAGGGTGCGCGCGACGAGCCGAACCAGCTGATCGTGCCGCTGTCGGGGCGCAGCAGGCCAGCAGCGCAGAGCAGGAACGTCGACTTGCCGGCGCCGTTAGGCCCGAGGAGGCCAAGCAGCTCCCCGTGCGAAAGATCGAGATCCATCCCGGACAACGCCTCGATCGATGCGCCCCAGGCCGCGACGCCGGCGCGATAGCGCTTGACGATGCCGGAAGCGGAGAGGACGGCGCTCATTGGGTGAGTCTCCCCGCGGGCTCGATTCGACGCAGCCGAAGCGACGCCAGCGCGAAATAAAGAAAGGGCGATGTGAGCAGCACGATTGGCGGAAGCGCCGACGTTCGACCCTGGCCCATCGCGGAGCCGAACATCGCCGTGGCGTGGCTCGGCTGCGGAAGCAGCTGGAGGGGTGCGCGAATGAACCCGACAGCGGCGGCTGGAAGAGAGTCGAGCAATCCGGACGCAAGCATCGGCGGCAGCAGAATGACCGCGATCATCGCCAGCGCGTTGCCTTTGCCTTCGATCGCGGTGGCGAGCAGCAGCATCAGCGCTATCCAGCCCGCAACGAGCGCAACCAGCCATCCAAGGCAGGCGAGGAGTGGCAGGACGGGCAGCGTCGGAATTCCGGCGACCGCGATCGGCAGCTGCATCGCCACCAGAACGCCGACGCCAGCGAGCGAGGCAACCACCTGTCCGGCGAGTACTTCAACGGGAGTCGCGTCGTGCGTCACGAGGATGGCGTACTCGCCGCTGTCGATGTCGTCGCCTAACGCTCCGGCGCCGAGTGCGGTGGCTCCGACCAGGGTGAACTCGGCGAGGGACGCGAGGCGCGCCAGCAGCGATGTGCTGTCGACGAGCGCCCACGGGAGCATGACGAGCACGATCGCGGCAAGCGCGAGTCGGGTGCGCACGATCCGGCGGAGACGCAGCCCGGCGATCGCGTTGATCCGCGTCAGCGACGGACGATGCGACGATGGACGCGGGCTCATGGCCCGACTCCGTCGAGGGCACGGCGATAAACCTCATCGCGGGTAAACCCGACGATGAGTTGCCTCGACCCATCGGAGTGGAAGATCACGAGGGTCGGTACGGAGCGCGTGCCGAGCGCGTGGATGAGCGCCGCGGATGAATCCCGCAGCAGCGGACGATGGAGTCCGAGATGACTTCGATACTGCTCGGCAGCGCCGGTGGAGTCGCTGGTGACGATCACCGCGCGCAGCTGGCGCGCCCGGGCGACCGAATCGACGAACACCGCCGCACGCCCGCAGTGAACGCAGCGGCTGTCGACGTAGAGCAGGACGAAAGGAAGCTGGCGGCTCGCGGCGCTGACAGCTGCCGGCCAGGGGAGCTGGGCGACGGGGGGCACGCGGGCACCGGCGTAACGCGGCGTCGAGGTCGTGACGGCGAGTGCCGCCAGCACCGCGCTCCCGATAACGGGGAGCGCGGCGAGGGCGAATCGGTGAGCGTTAGGCATTTGACGGGTCAGCCGCCGACGCTGCACATGGCGGCGCGGACCATGTAACACCAGCCGCGAATGGAAATCGTGTAGTAATTGCTGTTCCCGCCGAAGTCCTGGTTGCAGCTGTCGACGGATTCGATCAGGCAGTCGGCGCGCGCGGCCCGCGGACTCCCGACGATCGCGCTGAGCGCGAGAGCGCCAGCGAGGAGGGTCTTTTTCATTTTCTGGCGGCTCCTGTCAGAGAATCGTGCACGCGCTGGTGAAGAGGTAGCACCAGCCACGGACCGCGGAGGACGCATACCAGTCGCTGAATGCGCTGTCGCAGGTGGTGTAGTTCAGCTGCAGCTCCGTGAGGGTGCAGCGCTGGGCCTGGACTGCGCCCGCCGTCGTGGCGATTGCCATCGCCGCGAGAAGCATTCGTGTTTTCGACATCGATACCTCGGGATTGAGCGATGAATGCGCGGAAACAGCTCAGGACAGACCGTTGAGCAGCCACGTCTTGGTATCGACCGGACAATTCCGCTGTCCGGGGCCCTGCCAGTACGAGGGAACGAGCTCGTCGCAGTTCGAGCCGCCGGACCAGAAGCCCGTCGACTGTGCCGGCGCAGTGGACAGCGCCACAGCTGAGAGAGCGGCGAGAAGGGTGAGCCTGAATCGCATGAGCATCTCCTGTGAGAGTGTCAGGCGCTCCCCCGATTCGCGACGACAGCTTATCGCGACCGTGTCAGCCGAGTGTCATCTGATCGACGCGTGCGGACTCATTCGAGGGCAGCCGCTCGGGCGGCCTGCGAGCTGTCCGGAATGCAGAAGGGCCCTCGTGTCCGAGGGCCCTTCTGCAGCTGGTGGCGGCGCGGCGCGCGGTGCGCGCTATCGTGCCGGAATGCTGCCTAACGCTTACGGCTCGAGTGAAACTTCTCGATCGCGTCGACGATCGGGGTCGCGTCGAAGCGTACGGGGTCGGTGGCGGGAAGGCCCGCCTCGTCCTCCGCGCGGGCGATCGCGTCGCGCGCGTCCTGCTCGGAGAGGTCGTAAGTGTTGAGCGCGACGGCGATGGTCTTCGACGGACGCAGTGGCGCGAGCACCCGCTCATGCAGCGCGATGAAGTCCGCCAGTGGCGGGATCCTGACCCATGTGTTGTTGTTGATCGCCGTGCGTGACGGCTGGGCGCACATCACCATCGCGTGCGGCAGCGACCCCTGCATCAACCCGTACGTCACGCCCGAGTAGCCGGGGTGCACGAGCGACCCCTGTCCTTCGACGAGCACGATCTCGGCTTCCTTCGCGGCGTCGAGCGTCAGGCGTTCCGCCGCGCCAGCGATGAAATCGGCGACCACTGCATCGACTGAGATCCCCCACCCCTCGATGAGGATCCCGGTCTGGCCGGTGCCGGCAAAGGCGACACTGCGGTTGCGCTTGCGGAGGCCGTCGCGAAGCTGGAGCGAC
>JAICUE010000398.1 GCA_025936015.1 Gemmatimonadaceae bacterium | reverse complement strand
GGGGTGTTTCCGGAAACGAAGGAATACCTCGCGGGATTCTGGATCGTCGACGTCGAGAACGCTGAGCGTGCGTACCAGATCGCGGCGAAAGCGTCGTCGGCGCCGGGCCCCGGCGGAAAGCCGCTCATCATCCCGATCGAGGTTCGGCAAGTGATGAGCGCACCGCCCACGAACGATTGACTGCCGCAGGCGCTTCGTTCAGTCAACCAGAATATGTCGAGCACCTGCTGCGCGAGATCGCGCCGCGGGTGCTCGGCGCGGTCGCGCGCCGCCATGATGATTTCGCGGCAGCCGAGGACGCGGTCCAGGAAGCGTTGATCGCGGCGGCCGCCCAGTGGCCGCGGACAGGCATACCGGAGAATCCCCGAGGGTGGCTCTACAGCGTTGCCGTTAGGCGGCTCGCCGACGAGCGCAGAGGTGCATCGGCCCGGCGCCGCCGCGAGGAGGCGGTGGCGGCCGAGAGAATGTCGGAGCCGCAGGCGATGCCTGACGATCCCGATGCCGGCGAAGACGACAGTCTCGTCCTGCTGTTCATGTGCTGCCATCCATCGCTCAGCGTCCCGTCGGCAATCGCGCTGACGCTCCGCGCGGTCGGCGGACTGACGACGGCCGAGATCGCGAACGCCTTCCTCGTCCCCGAAGCGACGATGGCGCAACGGATCAGCCGCGCCAAGCAGGCGATCAAGTCATCACGGATACCATTCGCGCTGCCTGACGGCGGCGAGCGCGCCGCTCGCCTCGATGCGGTGCTGCACGTGCTCTATCTGATCTTCAGCGAAGGCTACACCAGCAGCACCGGGAGCGAGTTGCAGCGTGCCGACCTGTCGAGCGAGGGGATTCGCCTCGCTCGCACGCTGCACACGATGCTGCCTGACGATGCCGAAGTCACCGGACTGCTCGCCCTGATGCTGCTCACCGACGCGCGGCGTGAAGCGCGGACCGGACCGTCGGGCGAGCTCATTCCACTCGACGAACAGGATCGCGCGCAGTGGGATCGCGCGCTGGTCGACGAGGGCGTCGCGCTCGTTGCGGCTGCGCTGTCGCGCGGCACGATCGGTCCGTACCAACTGCAGGCAGCTGTCGCAGCGCTGCATGACGAGGCGGAGAGTGCCGGGAAGACCGATTGGCCGCAGATCCTCGCACTGTACGGGCTGCTGGAGCGGATGTCCGACAGCCCGATGGTATCACTGAGTCGCGCGATCGCGGCAGCGATGGTGTGGGGACCGACGGTGGGACTCGCGCAGGTTGATACACTGGCGAGCGACCCGGGACTGAAGGGGCACTATCGTATCGACGCCGTGCGCGGGCATCTGCACGAGCTGGAGGGGAATCACGACCTCGCGATCGCACACTACCGTGCGGCAGCCGAGCGAACCGCGAGCACCCCGGAACGCAACTACCTGCTGGAGAAGGCGGCGCGACTGGCATGGCTCTCGCCTTCGCCCGATGCATGACACGCTACGGTTTTCATGCATCGCACGAGCAGCATTCACCGGATCGACTGCTCGCTCATGTCCGCGCCGCGGAAGCCGCGGGATTCGACGCCGCGATGTGCTCGGATCACTTTCATCCATGGCTCCCCGAGCAGGGCGAGAGCGGCTTCGCGTGGGCGTGGCTCGGCGCTGCGCTCGAGGCGACCTCGCTCTCCTTCGGGACTGTCTGCGCGCCGGGATGGCGCTATCACCCGGCGGTGATCGCGCAGGCGGCGGCGACGCTGAGCGTGATGTATCCGGATCGCTTCTGGCTCGCGATCGGCAGCGGCGAAGCACTGAACGAGGAGATCACCGGATTGCGATGGCCGCCCAAGGCGGAGCGCACGGCGCAGCTTGCGGAGATCGGCGGGGTGATGCAGCGGTTGTGGCGTGGCGAGACAGTCACGCACCGCGGCCGAATCGTCGTGAACGAAGCGACACTCTACTCTCGTCCGAAGACGCCGCCGACGCTCTTTGCCGCGGCACTCAGTGCCGAGACGGCGGCATCGGTCGCGCCGTGGGCAGACGCGCTGATGACGATCGGCGGCGAGCCTGGCGCGGTGCGCGAGGTGATCGATGCATTCCGCGCGCATGACGGCGCGGGGAAGCCGGTGGCGCTGCAGCACGTCGTCTCGTGGGCGCCGACCGAGCGCGAAGCGCGCGACCAGGCGTATCAGCAGTGGCGGCAGAGTGCGCTCGACCACGCACAGCTGGCCGAGCTGCGGACGCCGGTGCAATTTGCGGAGGCCGTTAGGTCGGTGGAGCGGGATGACGTCGCGAAGAGCGTGCGGATCTCCGCCGATCCGGCGCAGCACGCGGATTGGCTCGCCGCCTACGAACCGTTAGGCGTGGACGCCGTGTACATCATGAATGCCGGGAAGAACCAGGAGCAGTACATCGACACCTTCGGGGCGAAGGTGCTGCCGCAGCTGCGCTGAACTGCACGTCGAAGCGCTGCATCCGACACTACCAGGGACGGAGTAACGAATGAAACGGCTCGCCGCCGGGTTGACGATCCTCGCGCTCGTCGGGTGCGCGGACTCGACTGGCCCCAAGGACACCCTGACTCCGGGGCTCGTGGTCTGGACGTTCGGCTCCGCGACGGACACCGTCGGCGCCGGCCCGGTTACCATCTATGCGCGGCTGCTGGACGAGACGCTGCAGCCGATCGTCGGCGCGCAAGTCACATTCAGCGCACTGCTATCACAGACGGAATATCTCGCGGGCTTCGCGGACACGGGTGCTGTTCGTCCTGCGTCCGCGATCTTCACCGCGACAACCGACGCGTCGGGGAACGCCGCGGTCCGCCTATGGCATGGTACTGTCGCCGGCACCGGCGCGCTGCGCGCCGACGCTCGCATCCCGACGAAGCCGTTCAACATCTACGCCAGCGATTCCATCCCCCTTACTACCCTGCCGGGGCATGGGGTGGCGGTTCAGATATCCCCGGCCGACACGGCGCTGTACACGGGCAGGAGCGCGACGATAGTCGGCGGCGTCATCGACCGTTATGGCAATCTTCGCGACGAGCGCGCAACACTCGCGGCACTGACCCCCGGGCTCGAAGTCAGCGGAACGACAGTGACGGCAACGGGCGCGCCCAGCCGTCAACGATTCCGCGCGGTCTGGCAGGACATGGTGGACACGGGGTTCATCAGCATCGTGCCCAAGGGCACCATCGCCGTCCGCGTGCTCGGCCGCCCGGGACCTGCGTACGATTGGGTGTTTGCTTCACTGCAGCTCGACGGGTCGGATTTCGCGCCGATCCTTT
>JAICUE010000485.1 GCA_025936015.1 Gemmatimonadaceae bacterium | reverse complement strand
TGATGGCCGCCTACGGCCACATCAAGACCGATCCGCTCCAGGCGACCGACATCTACACGCGCCAGTGCTCCGTCGGCGTGACGGCGAAGGACCTGGGGATGATGGCGGCGACGCTCGCAAACGGCGGGGTGAACCCGGTGACGAAGAAGCGGATGCTGGACGCCCAGCACGTGCCGCAGGTGCTGGCCGTCATGGCGACCGCGGGCCTGTACGACGACTCCGGCCAGTGGCTGTTCAACACCGGATTGCCGGCGAAGAGTGGGGTTGGCGGCGGGCTGATCGCGGTGTCGCCCGGCAAGTTCGGCGTCGCGGTCGTCTCGCCTCCGCTGGACAAGGCTGGCAACAGCGTGCGTGCGCAGAAGGCGATCGAGTACATCTCGTCCGTGCTCAACGGAAATCCGCTGGCGGCCGGCGGAGAGCCGATGAGCGCGGCGGGGAGGAGGTGAATGGCAACACCCGTAGCGGGTAGCGGGTAGCGGGTACCCGGTAGCGGGAATTGCATTCGGCTCACCAGAAGTAGGCGGCCATTGGGGTCGGATTCCGCGCGGCGGAGTCTGACCCCTTGGCGATTCGTGCTCGACGCAGGTCAGCGGCAACGCCGCACGCCCCACGCCGAACGAGCAGCGGCGGAGCGGCGAGCTGCTAGGCGGAGGCCCGGCGCGGAGCGGGCCCGGCGTTCGCCGTCGGAATCCCCACACTCTCGCGCGGGAAGAGTCCGGCGTCCATCAGCGCGCGCAGACGGAAGGTCACGTGCGGCTCGGACCGCGTCAGATTCGACAGCCAGGGCCAGAAGCCACGATGCGACTCGGCCTGGGCCACGAACTCCGGCACGTCGACGAGCTTGAGGATCTGGCGTCCCGACGCGAAGACGATTAGGCCCCGGATCGAATCGGGGGCGAGATAGGCGCCGTAGCGGTCGTACGCGTAGGTGCGCGCATGGAGCAGAGGATTCCGTAACAGCGGCAGCTTGACGACGTACGCGACGAGCAGCTCTTCCCACCATCGCGTGTGGCCGAGCCGGATGCGGCCGAGCTCTCGCCCGATCCAGAACTCGTAGATCGGACGCACCTCGTCGAGCGGCGCGATGAAATACACGGGCCGGATGACGATGAACTCGTGATGCCACGCGGCGAACGCTTCGGCGTATCCCTTCGCCGGCTCGGCGATGTAGAGCGAGGGGATCGGGCGCTGCCCCAGTTGGTCGCAGTATCGGACGAGGGTCCGGTACAGATCGGGGAGCTGCTTCTCGGACAGACGCAGGCCGTTGCCGGCCGCCAGGCTGCGTCTGCGATGCCGCAGAAACACGAGCGCTGGCGGCGCGGCGAGCAGCGCGATGGCGAGCGCACGGACATCCTGGGCCCGCTTCGCGAGACGCGGATACTGGTCGAGCCAGGCGCTTCCGTGCTCGATCAGGAGGATCGCCAGCAGGAACAGCGCGAGGTTGACGAGCACGCTGGCGACAAAGACGACGGTGTCGCTACGTCGGCGCAGATCGGCTTCCTGTCGAATCGCCATCCGGACAAGGTCCGGCGCGCTCGCCGCACCCGACAGTTGGACGTTGGCCGCAGCGTGCGGCGGCGCTAGCGCGAGCCGGCGTACGTCGCCGAAAGCTTGCGGAGCCGATCCGAGTAGCGCGTCGCCTGCGCGCTGTCGCCGCGCTGCCGGTAGAAGTCGGCGAGCGCGGCGATGATGTCGCCGTCGACGGGATGCAGGTCGAGCGCCTTCCGAAGCTGCGCGATGGCGGCATCGCCCTTCCCACTCGAGTGCAGCGCGATCGCATTGACGTACGCGAACCGCGCGTTGCCGGGCTCCAGTCCGGTGGCCCGAGAGAATTCGTTCAGCGCCGCGTCCCCGCGCTGCAGACGCGTCAGGACGAGGCCGAGCGCGTAGTGCAGCGCGGCGCTCTGCGGGACGCGGCTCAGTCCCGAGCGTAGCACGTTCTCTCCGTCCGCGTCGCGACCGAGCGTGCGATACACGTCGGCCAGGTTGACGTACGCGGGTATCGAGGACGGCGCGAGGCGGATCGCCGACTGCAGCTCGCTCTCCGCCGCGGCAGCATCTCCACGCTCGGCGTAGAAGGTGCCGAGTGCGACGCGCGCCTCGGGGCGGTCCGCGTTGTAGCGCTGCGCCTCGACGAACTCCGTCGCGGCGCGGTGGAAGGCGTACTGCCGCTCGGGACTCAGCTGATCGACCGGAACGCCGGCGAGCTGCCGCACCGCCTCGATGCGGATGGCGCGCATCGGGTCGGAGAGCAACGGCTCGACGAGGCTCAGGCGCTGCTGCCCTGGCAGACGCTCGGCGGCCTGCAGCGCGCCGAAGCGGATCAGC
>JAICUE010000372.1 GCA_025936015.1 Gemmatimonadaceae bacterium | reverse complement strand
GGAATCGTCGACAGCGAGCTTCGCACCGAGCATCGCATTGTCGCGTCGGTGAGCCGCGCGCTCTCGGCGCACCACGATTGGGGTGCGGTGCTCGAGTGCGCGCGGAATGCCGAGCTGCAGGTGGTGTTCTCGAACACCACCGAGGTCGGGATCACGCTCGATAACAACGATCGCGATCCTGACGCGGCGCCGCCGCCGTCGTTCCCGGGGAAGCTGACGCGCTTCCTCTGCGAGCGCGCTCGCGCCTTCGACTACGACACGGCGATGGGCGTGATCGTCGTCCCCTGCGAGCTGATCGAGGACAATGGCGACAAGCTGCGCGAGATGGTGCTGACGCTCGCATCGCGCTGGAAGCTCGGGCCGGAGTTCGCCGAGTGGCTCGACATGGCGGTGCCATTCTGCAACACCCTCGTCGACCGGATCGTCCCCGGCGCACCCGCTCCCGACGAGGCGGCGACGCTCGCCGCGACGTTAGGCTACAGCGACGCGATGCTGACGACCGCCGAGGCGTATCGCCTCTTCGCGATCGAGCTGCCGACGACCGGCGGCGACATCGGCGGCGCGGGCGACATCGGCGAGCGACTCGGTTTCACCGATGCCGATGCCGGGATCATCATCGCCCACGACATCGCGCCGTACCGGCTGCGCAAGGTGCGGCTGCTCAACGGGACGCACACGGTCATGGTCTCGCTCGCGCTCCTCGCGGGCTGCGCAACGGTGCGCGAGGCGCTCGAGCACGAGGCGGTTGGCCGCTTCGTGCGGCGCGCGCTGCTCGACGAGATCGTGCCGAGCGTCGAGGTGCCCGGCGCGGCGCAGTTCGCCCGCGACGTGCTCGATCGCTTCGCGAATCCCTACATCCGCCACGCACTGCTCGACATCACCCTGCAGGAGACGATGAAGATGCGCGTCCGGGTGATCCCGTCGATCGTCGAGTTCGCCGCGCGCACCGGGCGGACGCCGCTCTCGCTCGCATTCGGGTTCGCGGCGTTCCTCAGCTACATGGGCGGCGAGGCGATGGAGGCACGACGCGCAGCTGGCGAGCGCGTACCGGCAGACGATCATGCCGCGCAGGTGCACGCATTGTGGCGCGGCGCACACGATTCGGTGCCTGACGTCGCCGACCGTGCGTGCGGGGCCAAGGAGCTGTGGGGGACGGACCTGCGCACGGTCCCCGGATTTCTCGACGCGGTGACGGAAGACCTGATCCGCATTCAGCGCGACGGCATCGCCGCCGCGCTCGACGCTCATCTCGCCGAGGTGGCCGTATGACGGCAGCACCAGACCGGATGGATCCGACGCCCAGCACCTCGCCGAGCGCGGCCGAGCGAATCGGGCGATACCGATGGACGATCTGCGCGCTGCTCTTCTTCGCGACGACGATCAACTACATGGATCGCCAGGTGCTCGGCATCCTCGCGCCGACGCTGCAACGCGACCTCCACTGGAACGAGGTGGAGTACGGCGCGATCGTCTCCTGGTTCACCTTCGCCTACGCGTTAGGCTACCTCGGCGTGGGCCGGCTGATGGACCGGATCGGGACGCGGAAGGGATTCTCCGTCTCGATCATCATCTGGAGCCTTGCGGCGATGGGGCACGCGCTCGCCCGCGGCGTCGCGAGCTTCAGCGTCGCGCGGTTCGCGCTCGGGCTCGGCGAATCGGGCAACTTCCCCGGCGCGCTGAAGACGGTGGCCGAGTGGTTCCCGGTGCGTGAGCGGTCGCTGGCAACGGGAATCTTCAACGCCGGCTCGAACGTCGGGGCGATCGTCGCGCCCCTGGTGGTGCCGTGGATCGCGTTGACCTGGGGCTGGCAGTGGGCGTTCATCGCCGTCGGCGCGCTCGGCTTCCTCTGGCTCGCGGCGTGGCTGCTGATCTATCGCCAGCCCGGAGAGCACCCGCGGATCACCCAGCGCGAGCTCGACTACATCCGTGACGGGATGGGCGCGCCGGAGCCGATCAGGACGACGCCCTGGCAGCGACTGCTTCCGCACCGGCAGATGTGGGCGTTCGCGTTAGGCAAGTTCATGACCGACCCGGTCTGGTGGTTCTACCTGTTCTGGCTGCCGAAATTCCTCGACGCGAAGTTCGGGGTGAAGCTGTCGAGCCTCGCGCTGCCGCTGGTCGCGATCTACCTGATGGCCGACGTCGGCTCAGTGTTCGGCGGCTGGCTGTCGGGCGCGTTCATCAAGCGTGGCTGGTCGGTGAACAAGGGGCGGAAGATCACGATGCTGATCGCCGCGCTCGTGATCGTGCCGACGATGCTCGCGCCGATGGCATCGCGGCTCTGGGTCGCGGTGGTGATCGTCGGTGTCGCCGCGTCGGCGCACCAGTGGTGGTCGGCGAACATCTTCACCCTGCCAAGCGACATGTTCCCGCGGCAGGCGGTGGGGACGGTGGTCGGAATCGGTGGCTTCGCCGGCGCGATCGGTGGAGTGCTCTTCCAGCGGATGACGGGCGCGATGCTGCAGGCGAACGGCGACAACTACACGCCGGTGTTCATGATCTGCGCGTTCGCGTATGTAGCAGCGTTGCTCGTCATCCACCTGCTCGCGCCGAAGCTGAAGCCGGTGGTGCTGCCCGAGGTTCCGGTCGCGTGACGCAGGCGCGCGCGTTTCGCTGCGTGATCGCCGTCGCGACGAGTGTCGCGGGGGCGGGCGCGTCGCGCGCGCAGGGAACGCCCGCGGCGCAGGCAACGCAGGCAAGGAGTGTCGCCGAGAATCCGAACCCGATGGATTCGATCGCGAAGCTGCCCGGGTATCGGCCGGCGCTCGACACGACGAAATATCTGGCGGCAGCGCGACTGGCCGCGCTCGTACCGCGTGCGTCGCAGCGCGAGTGGGATGCATACATCGCCCGCTCGTGGCGGCAGCACGCCGCGGATTCAGCGGTGATGGCCGCCGAGCTGAGGAAAGCCGGCGCGACCGGGATGACTCGCGCGCCGTACGCGCACGGCTTCGCGGTCACCGCCGAGATGACCCCCGCCTGGCTGGCCAGCGACAGCGGCCGCGCGTTGACGGAGGTCGTGCTCAGCTACCAGGCGCCTAACGGCGGCTGGTCGAAGCACGTCGACTTCACCCGCGGGCCGCGACTGGTGGGCGGGAGCTGGTTCGGGGAGAGCACCAAGTGGCAGTGGATCTCGACGATCGACAACGGCTCGACGACCGAGGAGCTCCGCTTCCTCGCGATGGCGGACTCGGCGCGGCCGGACGCGCGATATCGCGCGGCGTTCAATCGCGGGGTCGAGTACCTGCTTGCGGCGCAGGCGCCTAACGGCTGCTGGCCGCAGGTCTGGCCGCTGGAGGGAAGCTATCACGACGCGATCACCTACAACGACGACGCGACGGTGAACGCGGCGACGCTGCTGCGGGATGTCGGCGACGGGCGCGTCGGGTTCGTCCCGACGGCTTTGCGGGCGCGGGCGCGTGCGGCGATCCCGCGAGTGGTGGACTGCATGGTGCGGACGCAGGTCGTGGT
>JAICUE010000445.1 GCA_025936015.1 Gemmatimonadaceae bacterium | reverse complement strand
CGTGGTCCAAGTCGCCGACGATGAATTCACTCCAGAACCCGATACGCCCGTGTCCGTGCGGCGGTTTCGCTGGTGCGCCCCGCTCGATCGACGCGCTACTTTCGCGGCGGGCGATGCCCGGTCGCCTGCTCGAACAGGCTGGCCGCTCCGCGCTGCGCACCAACCTGCGCGAGCGCGACGACCGCGCCGGTCACCAGGCTCCAGCCGATGACCCTCGGCCAGCTCGTACCGCGGGCAAGCGGATCCTCGGGCGGCTTCCTGCCGCTCGCCTTCTTGAAGGAGCGGTCGAGCATCATCTCCGTCCCGCGCGATGCGGCGTATCCCGCGCCGGCGGCGATCGCGGCCCATGCGAGACGCCGGCCGCGGCGCGATTTCAATGAGATGCTCGGGACACGACGCTTTCTGCTCGGCATTGCTGAACTCCGTTGTTGGGCGGAGCACTGAAGTGCAACCACAATGCCGGTGCGCCGTCCCGGCTTATTGCGACCCCTTCGCGCCGGGAGCGAACCTGTACAGCATCTCCTTCTGTCCGCGCACCATGCCGAACTCCTCGCGGGCGATGCGCTCCTGCACGGCTGGGTCGCTCTCGATGGCGTGCTTCTGCCGGCCGAGCGAATCGACCAGCCGCTGCAGCGAGTCGATCTTCGTCAGCAGCGCCTGACGGCGGACGCGCTGCTTGAACAGGTCGGTCGTGCCGTACTCCCCGCCCTGCACCGCGAAGAGGAGTACGGCAATCACTACCGCCAGGATCACGAGTCGCTTGACCACTCGCCGTGAGGCCTAACGCTCCTGGCCCGGCAAGCCGTAGATCGCGCCGCCCGGGTACTCGGCGGCGTCACCGAGCTCCTCCTCGATGCGCAGGAGCTGGTTGTACTTGGCGATGCGATCGGTGCGGCTGGCGCTCCCGGTCTTGATCTGGCCGGCGCCGGTCGCGACGGCGAGGTCGGCGATGAAGGTGTCCTCCGTCTCGCCGGAGCGGTGCGAGATCACGCTCATGTAGCCGGCGGCGCGCGCCATCTCGATCGTCTCGAGCGTCTCGGTCAGCGTCCCGATCTGGTTCAGCTTGATGAGGATCGCGTTGCCGACGCCGGTCTCGATACCCCGGGCGAGGCGCTGGGTGTTGGTGACGAAGATGTCGTCGCCGACGAGCTGGCAACGGTCGCCTAACGTCTGGGTCAGCAGCTCCCAGCCCTTCCAGTCGTCCTCGGCGAGACCGTCCTCGATCGAGACGATCGGGTACTCGTCGAGCCAGCGCGCGTAGAGGTCCACCATTCCCTTCGCATCCCGGGTCCCGGCGCCGCTCTTCTTGAAAGTGTAGTTGCCGGCGCTGAACAACTCGCTCGAGGCGGGGTCGAGCGCGATCGCCACCTGCTTGCCTGGCGCGAAGCCGGCGGCTTCGATCGCTTCGATGATCACGCGCAACGCGTCTTCGTCATCCTTCAGGTCGGGCGCGAAACCACCCTCGTCGCCGACGTTGGTGCCGAGCTTCCGCTTGCTGAGCACCTTCTTCAGCGAGTGAAACACCTCCGCGCCCATGCGCAGTCCTTCGCTGAACGTCTCAGCGCCGACGGGGACGATCATGAACTCCTGGAAGTCCACCGTGTTCGCTGCATGCGCGCCACCGTTGATGACGTTCATCATCGGGACCGGCAGCACGCGCGAGAGCGGGCCGCCGAGATAGCGGTACAGCGGCATCCCGACCTCGAGCGCGGCAGCACGCGCCGCGGCGAGCGAGACCGCGAGGATCGCGTTCGCGCCGAGCGTCGCCTTGTTCTCGGTACCATCGAGCTCGATCATCGTATGGTCGATCCCGATCTGGTCGGTGACATCGAAGTCGTTGAGCGCGGGCGCAATCTTCTCCTCGATGTTGCGGACCGCGTTGAGCACCCCCTTCCCGCCGTAGCGCCCCTTGTCGTTGTCGCGAAGCTCGATCGCCTCGTGCTCACCGGTGCTCGCGCCGCTCGGCACGGCGGCGCGTCCGATGACGCCGGAGGTGAGGATGACGTCGGCTTCGACGGTCGGGTTGCCGCGGCTGTCGAGGATCTCGCGGGCGGTAACGTCGAGAATTGTGCTCATTGGTCGTTGTTCAACACTGCGATGAGGGACGAGAGATGTCGCCGGTGGCGACACGACGGAACTGACAACACAACTGCGGAGCGTTAGGCCTTACAGGAACGACGTCTCCTTCTCCGGGCGGTCGGATTCGCGGGCGACGGCGTGTTCGCTGGTCGCGATGCCGTACTCGGCGTTCAGGGCGTCGGCCATCCGGCGCCAGACGACCTCCATCAGCTCGGCGCGCTGCTCGTACGAATAGCCCGTCGTCGGTACGGGCTCGAGGAAATGAATGTCGATCTGGCCCGAGCGGACACGGAACGAACCCTTTGGCTGGATGCCGATCGTACCGTGGATGATGGTCGGCACGATCGGCGCGCCGGTGCTGATCGCGAAGACGAACGGTCCTTTCTTGAACGAGCGCAGATGATAGTCGCGGCCGCGCGTTCCTTCCGGGCAGACGACGACGCTGCGGCCCTCGCGCACCTTCTCCGCCGCCGCCTTGTACGTGTCGAAGGCGGCGCGACGGTTGCCACGCTCGATGAAGACGATTCCCGCCGACCGGCACGCGCGGCCGAAGATCGGCAGCTTCTCGAGCTCGGACTTGGCGACGAACGTCACCCGTGGGAGGACGGCACCGAGGGCAAAGACGTCGAACCAGCTGACGTGGTTGGCGACGTAGACTGCCGGCCCGGCGAGGATCCGCTCCGTGTCATGCAGGACGATCTT
>JAICUE010000532.1 GCA_025936015.1 Gemmatimonadaceae bacterium | reverse complement strand
GTCACCGGCGACAAGCCAATGGTACTGATCCCAGGTCTGCAGCGTCTGGCCGATCGTTCCCGCCTCGTCGAAGCGATCGATCCAATGGATGCGCACGTTCGCGCCGGCAGAATCATCCGTGAACTGCGCGCCAATTGGTGCACCCGCGGCGGTCCAGGCATTGAACGCCGACCGAACGGTGTCGGCGTACTCGGCGCGCCAATCAGCCGCCGTCGTCGTCGGCGCAATCCAGACGCGAAAGACCGTGGACTCGGGCCAACGCACCAGCGCCGAGTCCTGCTTGTTCAGGATATCGCCGATGTACGTCCCGGGTGCACCGAGCTGCAGGTGACGCCGGATCTCGTCGAGGTCGCGAACGGGCGCGGCGTTGCCGGAGCGTGTGAGCTTGACGCGAACCTCGCTCGTGCGCGGGCCGGTGAGTGCGAGCTCCGTCGAGCTGTCCGACGCGGCGAGCGCGCCGCTGTCGGGAATCGTGGCGTTGCTGTCCGCCGTTGCCGCGACGACCGTCGCCTTGGTGCGCGGCGCGGTCGCGATAAGCGCGCCTACTCCGATCACCACCGCGCCGACGATCGCGACCGCGACCCGTTCGCCGCGCATCTGCCTAACGGACTGGGCCGGGGGGGAGCGAGTAGAGCAGCTTCATCGTCGAGCGATCGGCAGCCGAGAGGTCGCGGACGCGCACGCGCGGCGTCATGATGTTCGCGACGTCGGACGTGTGGTCGAGGCCGAGCATGTGGCCGACCTCGTGGAGCGCGATCGCGTGCACCGCCGAGCGGTCGAGCGCCTCGCCGCCATCGTGGTGCACGGCGAGCACGATGTCGGCGTCGACGATCCACCAGTGGTCATCGCGCGCCCATCGTGTCTTGCCGCTGATCGGTGCGCTGAACTGGTCGATGAAGCGAACGTGGACGTCGGCGGTCGCCGAATCGGAGACGAAGGTGAAGTGCACCGGAATTCCGGTTGCAGCCCACGCCGAGAACGCACCGCGTACCTGCTCGACGAACTCGGGTTGCCAGTCGGCGACGTCGCTCGACGGCTGAATCCAGACCCGCAGTGGATGGGCGGTCCGGTCGTGCCAGCGAGCGAGCGCGGAGTCGCGCGTGAGGAGAATCTCGCCGATGTAGGTGCCGGGCTCCGCCTGTTGCAGCTTCCGCTTGATGTCCGACGCATCGCGGGCGCCGCGACGAACGCGCATCGCGCTCCCGTTCGAATATGCGAGCGACCCCGCTGCGCTCGACTCATGCGGCACACGATGCCGCGCGAATGGAAGCGCGGCAGCGGTCGCGGCTGCGACGGTGGCTAGGCTCAGTGAAGCGATCAGCAACGGCTGCTTCATGGGGGGACCCACTCCTGCGCTGGCGCCGACAAAAACGAATCGATCAGAGCGAAGAAGCGCTCCGGTGCTTCCCAGAACGGCATGTGTCCCGAGTCGGGAACAACAGCGAGCCTGGCCGAGGACCCGAGAAGACCGACGAGCTCACGGGTGGACTCGATGGGAAGCAGATCGCGCTCTGCATGGATGACGAGCACAGGCACTGGAAGGGCACTGAGCGCCGTGTTCCAGTCATACCCCTCGCGGCGCAAACGAGCCGCGACCGCGGCCCCGGTGATGCTCGCGGCCCGCGGCGGCGAGAACATCGCGGCGAGCGCGCGATCGGCGAACCAGGCGGGGTAGATCGCGCGGGAGTGGCCGCTCTGCACGTTAGGGTCGTCGCTCGAGAGCGCGGCGGGTGGATACCGGTCGAGCACCGCGCGCTCGGCGGGCCCGAGCCGGGCGAGCGCGGCCGCGTCGAGTGCGGGCATCCATGCGCTCGTCGCACCGACCGGACAGACCGCGACCACCGAGCGCGTGCCGGCGAGGTCGCGC
>JAICUE010000171.1 GCA_025936015.1 Gemmatimonadaceae bacterium | reverse complement strand
ATGACGATGACGCACCCGCCCCCCGATGCGCCGAGCGCCTTGCAACCGATCGCCCCCGCGGCATAGGCGCGCAGGAAGATCGCGTCGATGGTCTCGGTCGTGATGCTCGGGTGCAGCTCGCGCTGCAGCGACCAGTGCGCGCCGACGATTTGCCCGAGATCGTCGATCGAGCCGCGACGCAGTGCGTCGGCGGCGTCGAGCGCATGCTGCTTCATCCCGGCCAGCAGCCCGAGCACGCGCGCGTCGCCCCTGCCTAACGCGTCGATCACCACCTCGATCTGCCGCGCCGAGATGCGCGACTCACCGGTGAAGAACAGCAGGCAGCGCCGCGCCAGCTCGGCGCGGGTCGCGCCATCGAGCGAGATCTGCTCGACGTCGATCGCCCACCGCCGGAAGCGCAGCGCGAGCGCGCCGCCGAATGCGGCTGCGTAATGATCCTGGCTTCCGCCGGCGACGCCGAGGTCGCTTCGCTCGGTGGTGCAGCTTCGCTCGGCGAGATCGACGCGTGACAGCGACTCGCCGCGCCACGCGGCGAGGGCGCCAGCGAGGGTGACGCCCGCAGCGCTCGAACCACCGAGCCCGGCGCCAACCGGGTAGTCGCTGTGCAGCTCGACGCGCACGTCGCCGAGCAGTGCGCGATGCAGCGCGGCCATCACCAACGGCACTTCATGATGGTCGGGACCGGGCGTTATCGCCGCGGTCGCGTAGCGAGTGATCGCGACGTTGCAGACGAAGCCGCCGTGCTCGCCCGGATAGGGCGGCACGTCGGTCCAGCCTCCGGCAAAATCGATTCGCGTCGGCGTGCGGGCGACGAGACGCCGCATCAGTCAGCTCGAGTGGTCATGGACGATGCGCAGCCGCCCGTCCTGCCTGATCATCACCAGCGAGGTCGGGCCGCGGGCGACGAGCGAGTCGCCGCGCATGAGGACGTAGTACGCGATCACGTTGATCACGTCTGGCGCGAGTGGATCGACTTCGATACCGTCGAAGGACAACGAATCGTGCATTCCACCGGCGGCGAATCGCGGTGCATAACGCTCGCGGATTGCCGCAGGTCCGTGGATGATGCCCTTGCTCGTCACGTACGTCGTCCGATCGCCGGAGAGATAATCGGTCATGAACGCGTCGAGGTCGCCGCGGTTCCACGCGCTCGCCGAGCGCGCGAACATCGTCGTCACTTCCGCGGTGAGGTCCGCACGTGAAGGCGCGGGCGCGACGCGTTGTGGCGTGCAGCTCGCGAGCAGAGCAGCGCCACCAATGGCGCAGGAGATGCAGCCACGGAATGCAAACCCAGGGAGTCGCATGATCGTTGACCGGTTCGAGTCACGACAGGATAACGCGACTCGCCGTCAGGCGCAGCAGCCGTCACGCGGAAACTGCGGGCGGCGTAATTGCCGGGCATGTTCGTTGCCCTGAGTAGCGCTGATGCCTGAGCTTTCTGAGCTGGTCGGAAGTCGCCGTCTGATCCTCGTCTCGAATCGCGAGCCATACGAGCATGTCAGGACAGGCGGGACCCTCGAGGTGCGCCGACCGCCAGGCGGTCTGGTCTCGGCACTCGATCCGCTCATGCGTCGCACCAATGGAGTCTGGGTCGCGTGGGGCTCGGGCAACGCCGATCGCGACGTAGCCGACCGGACCGGGCACGTCGCCGTCCCGCCTGAAGATCCATCGTACACGCTGCGTCGCGTCTGGCTCGACGAGTCGGAAGTCGAGGGCTACTACCAGGGATTCGCGAACAGCGCGTTGTGGCCGCTCTGCCACATGTTCGCTCAGCACTTCGAGCCGCGCACCGAGGACTGGGAGCGCTATCGCGCAGTCAACGAGCGCTTCGCGGAAGCTGTCGCCGAGGAAGCGCGCGGTACACCCGATCCGCTCATCTGGGTACAGGACTATCATCTCGCCCTCGTGTCGGCGACGGTTCGCGCGCTCGTGCCGGGCGCGGTGATCCACCAGTTCTGGCACATCCCTTTCCCGCCGCCGGACATCTTCCAGCTGATGCCCCTCGGCATGGGCGTCGCGCTCCTCCGCGGGATGCTGGGCAACGATCTCCTCGAATTCCAGACCGAGCGCGCCGCGCGGAATTTCCTCGCGTGCGTCGACGAGCTGATCCCCGATGCGCGCATCGACCTCGAGCGCCAGCAGGTGATCAGTGAGGGACGCACCACGACCGTCGCCGCATTTCCGATCAGCATCGACGTCGCACACTATGAATCCCTCGCGGTCGAGGAGGGCGCGACGAAGCTCGCGGCAACGCTGCGCGATCGCTACACGAAGCGCGGACGGCAGCTCGCGGTCTCCGTCGATCGCGTCGATTACACGAAGGGAATCCTCGAGCGGCTGCGCGCGCTCGACCTGATGTGGTCGCGCCATCGCGAGCTCCGCGAATGTCTCGTCTTTCTCATCGTCGCGACGCCATCGCGAAGCGCGCTCGCCGTCTACAAGGAGCTCGAAGACCAGGTCGCCGAGCAGGTCGAGCAGATCAACGCACGCTACCGAACGAAGGGCTGGACGCCGATCGTCCTGATCCCGGAGAACGTCAGCGCCGACCGTCTCGCGGCGATCTATCGCGCCGCCGACCTCTGTCTCGTCTCCTCGCTCCAGGACGGCATGAACCTGGTCGCGAAAGAGTTCGTCGCCTGTCAGGTCGATGAGCGCGGATTGCTGCTGCTCTCGCGCTTCGCCGGCGCCGCCGAGGAAATCGAGGGTGCGACGCTGATCAACCCGTTCAACATCGACGGGTTGGCGGAGGGATTGAAGAGTGCGCTGGCGGTCCCGCTCGCGGAGCGGCGGGCGCGGATGTCGCGGATGCGCAGCGACCTGCACAACGCGACGATCTTCGATTGGCTGGAGTCGATCCTGACCGCGGCGAACCAGCTTCGTCCGCGGCAGTCGCCGAGCGTGCGCTCGATCAGGGTGTGAGCGACGGTTCCGGCGTCGCATCCGGTCCCCGGCCGGCGCCGGATCCCCGAACGTTAGGCAGCCGCCTCGCCGGCTCGCCGCTGGTCGTAATGCTCGACGTCGACGGCACCCTCGCGCCGATCGCCCCGCGCCCCGAAGACGCCATCGTTCCAGCCGCGACTCGCGACGCCCTCGACGCGCTGGCCCGCGCGCGCGACACGCACGTTGCCGTCGTATCCGGGCGCGGTGCCCGGGACGCCTCGCGGCTCGTCGGCGTGGAAGGGATCTGGGCCGTCGGCAATCATGGATACGAAACGCTCGACCCGGGCGGCGCCTTCATCGTCGACGAGCGCGTCGCCGCCTGGACCGGAGCGTTAGGCGTGGCGCGGGCGAGCGCTGCTGCCGCCGTCGCGGCGGCGCCGGGCGCGCGGCTCGAGGACAAGGGCGCGACGCTGAGCGTCCACTACCGGCTCGCCGACCCGACCGATGTCCCACCGCTCGAGCGGGCGATCGTCGCGGCCGCCGACGGCGCCGGTCTCCGCCTGACACGCGGGCGGAAAGTCCTCGAGCTGAGACCTCCGCTGGCGGTCGACAAGGGCACCGCGGTACTCGCGCTCGCGCAGCGGCTCGGCGCCGCCGCGCCATCGGCGTCGATCGTCTTCGCCGGCGACGACACGACCGACGAGGACGCGATCGCCGCGCTGCGCAGCTGGCGCGGCGAGGCGGTGACGATCCACGTCGAGGGCGACGAGCCGCGGGCCACGGGCGCCGAGTTCCGTGTCGCCTCGCCAGCCGACCTGGGAAAATGGCTCGCCGCCCTCGCGGCGATGCGCGGGGGCGGCGAACGGGGTTGAAGCGGCGGCCTGCCTAACGTCGCGAGCCGGCCTGACGGCGGTCGAGGCGCCTAACGCTTCCTGGCGGCCTTCTTCGCCGGCTTCGCCGCCTTGCTCGACGAGCTCTTCGTCGCCGTCTTCGCCGATTTCACCGGCGCGCTCTTCGCCGCGGGTTTCGTCGCGCTCTGCGCGCTCTTTCCGGCCGCCTTGGCCAGCGCGCGCGGCACCGACTTCGGCACGGCCTTGTCCGGTGCTTTCGGTGCGCCGGCGAGGATCGCCGCTGAGTGCGGCTGCGGCGCCTTGAACGACGGCGGCGGAGCAGCGGGTGCAGCGGGCTTGGGGGTGTACGGTGCCGCGGGGCGCGGTGCCGGATGCGGCGTCCCAGGCTTCCGCGTCGCGTGCGCTTCCTCGACCTCGCGAAGCAGCTTCTCCGCCTCCTCGTTGCGCATCTGTCCGCGGCGGACCATGTACTGCAGCAGGTCGCGCGCGCTCTCGATGGCAAAGCCGGTCATCCCGGCGGCGGCGTAGATGACGTCCTTCATCGCTCCGGAGACCTTGCTTCCCGCCTCGAGGCTGAGCTGCTGCGCCTTCTCCGTCATCTCGGCGACGGTGTCGCGCACGTCCGCGCCGCGATGGCCGGGGCCGCGTCGCGGCGCGGGTGGGACTACGGCGCCAGGAACGGCGGCGGCGCCCGGCGGCGCGCCTTCGGCGGCGGGACTCTTGATCTCGTTGGTCTGCACTTTATCGGTCATGTTCGTCCCGCTCTCCTGACACGCGAAGGGGCTGGCTGAGCGCCGGCATCGGCGGGCCGTCGTCGGCGGTGTACACACGTCGAATCCCCAGCGGCCCGAACGGCGGCAAGTATATGATTATTCGCGATCTACGCAAGCCTTTCGCCACCCCGAAATGGGGTAAAATCACCCCTTCGACGCGGCCTGCGACACTCCATCACCGGAGGGCAGGGGCGTATGATAGCCACACCCACGAGCCAGAACAACGACAGCCTGTCCGCTTCGAGGCCGAAGCGCGGCGTCGGTTGCGGCAGGGGCAGGAGGCAGCATGCCGATGCGATGCGCCAAACGGGAACCGGAGCCGGTGCCTGACGATTTGCCGCAAAGTGCGATGGCCAAAGGAGAAAGACCCTCGCGCTCGGCGCCCCGGAGCCCTATGTTTCCCGGAGCCGTACCCCTCCCAAGAGACATCACCCAGACCCGCCCGCACATGGTGTTACGTGTCCGGTGCCCGATCGTCAATGGATCGTGGCCAACGTCCTTACCGAGTCGGACCGGCGGCGAACCCTCGCCCAGCGCCAGCAATGGCGTTACAGTAGCGCCGTGAAGGATATCGCGACGCAGGAACTGGGGCAGGAAGTAGTCGATCCCGATTCGGATCAGGCGATCATCGGCCGGGTTTTGGCGGGCAACCGGGATGCATTCCGGACGCTCATCTCCCGGTACAGCGACCCGCTCTATCGCCATGCCCTGTGCATGACGGGGAGCCCGGATGTGGCGGAAGACATCCTCCAGATGTCTTTCATCAAGGCGTTCCAGCATCTCGCGGAAGTACGCGGGAGGTTCGACGCCTGGGTGTTCCGGATCGTCGCGAACGGGTGCAAGGATTGGTTGAAGAACATCCGGCGCACCCACCTGAGTTACGATGAGGACGATCAGCCGTCTGGATATGCGACGCCCGATGAAGAGCTCGACCGGACGGAACTGAAGAGCGATCTCGATCGCGCGTTGGCAGCACTCCCCGCCTCGTTGCGGGAAGCCTTCGTCATGAAGCACGTCGAAGGCCGATCGTACGAGGAGATGGCTGACCTGCTGGGGACCACCGTCGGAGCTCTGAAGATGCGCGTCCACCGCGCGCGCGAGGCGCTCCAAGTCCTTCTCGAGGAGAAGTACGCCTGATGCTTGACGATCTGAATCCCCAGGGCGGCCGTGGCGAAGGCCAGGCGCCGAAGCGTGCGCGCGATGAGCGCCAGCCGCTGACCGACCGCGAAGTGCCGCTCGCATCCGCGCGCAACATGGCGCCGATCCACGCGTGGCTCGATGGCGAGCTCCCGGAGTCGGCGGTGCGCACGGCGGAGTCCGCGCGCGACGTGGACTTCTGGCGCAAGGTCACCGAGGAGACGGAGCGTCGTCGCATGACGAAGACGCCCGCGTACCTCGAGGCGCAGATCATGGCCGCGCTGCCGATGGAGACGACGGCTGACGGCGTGCAGACCCGGTCGGTGCGCGAAGTGACGATGACGCCGGCGACCGCCGCCGTTGCCGCCGCATCGCTGCTCGCTGTCGGAGCCGCGGCGACGCTCGCCGT
>JAICUE010000479.1 GCA_025936015.1 Gemmatimonadaceae bacterium | reverse complement strand
GGGATCGATCAGCGCATCGACGACGCTCGTGCCGGCCGGGACGACGGCCAGCGTCAGCCAGTCGCTGACCCGGACGAACTATTTCGCCGACCTCTCGCTCAACTTGATGCTCGCCAAGCTGGTCGCCGAGATCGGGACGGTGCAGGGTGGGACGGTCGACACCTACAACACCTTCAACGGCAAGGCGGCGGATGCCTCGCGGTTGTACGGTTCGGCGGGGCTTCGCATCGGCTTCTGACACGATGTAGCTTTTACGCGGCGTCTTCCACCGGTGTCCCGCCGGCCGGAAGGCGCCGCGTTCTGCTTTCCCCCCACGCCGGCGTCGAGGTCCTGTGCATGGAACAGCAGTGTGTGCGGTGATCGCCGCGACCCTGACATCAGGTGCGCGTTGGGAGGCGGCACGCCCGGTCCGGGAATCTCGATCCAGGATTTTGCGGTGAAGACCGACGGCTGGCGGATCACGGCCAGCAAGTCGCTGCTGCTGTTCGGCGGCGCGATCTCCGGTGGGCAGGATCGCTATCGGTCGTCGGCCACGATCTACAACGGCACCCAGGACGTTGCGCAGCGCGTCAGCCGCGCGAGCTACTCGGCGAGCGGGTGGGCGCGGCTGTTCGGCGCAAAGCTGGTCGGTGAGATCGGTACGCTGGCGTCGGCAAATATTCCCACCGACGTCTCCTTCGAGAAAAAGCGGGCGGGCGCGATGCGGACCTTCGGCTCGCTCTCCGTGAACTTCGGGTTGTGAGCGAGGCCGAGGATGTGAAGTACATGCGGCGGGCGCTCGCGCTCGCCCGGCGAGGGTGGGGACAGACCGCGCCAAACCCGATGGTCGGCGCGGTCGCCGTTCGTGACGGTGAAATTGTCGGCGAGGGATTCCATGCTCGCTACGGCGGTCCGCACGCCGAGCGGGTTGCGCTCGACGCGGCAGCGGAGCGAGCGCGCGGGGCGACGCTGTACGTCACGCTCGAGCCGTGCGCGCACGAAGGGAAGCAGCCCCCGTGCAGCCCGCGCGTAATCGCGGCCGGCATCGCGCGGGTGGTTATCGCGGCGCGCGATCCGAATCCCGTTGCCGCCGGTGGCGTGGAGACGCTGCGCGCGGCGGGCATCGACCTGACGCTTGGCGTAGAGGAAGATGAGGCGCGCGAGCTGAACGCACCGTTCTTCCATCGCTTCACCTCCGAACGGCCGTGGGTCACGCTGAAGCTGGCGACGTCGATCGACGGCGCGATCAGCGACGCCTCGCGATCGCGTGGGTGGCTCACCGGTGAGGAATCGCGTCGGGAGGTGCATCATCAGCGCGCCGGTGCCGCTGCGATTGCCGTCGGGATCGGGACGGTGGTCGCCGACGATCCGCTGCTGACGGTTCGCGGCAAGCGACCGCCGCGCGTTCCGCCGGCGCGGGTCGTTTTCGACCGGAAGGCGACTCTGCCTCTCGGATCGCGGCTGATGCGCACTGTCCGGGACGCGCCAGTGCTCGTCGTGACCGATGGGTCATCACCGGCACGTGAGGAAGCACTCGCAGGCGCGGGCGCGCGAATCATCGTCGCGTCGGGCACCGGCGCCGCACTCCGCGCGTTGAAGAGTCAGGGAATCGATTCGATGTACGCCGAGGGAGGGGCTGGTCTCGCGGGCTCGCTGCTCGGGGAGGGCGTGGTCGACCGATTGATTATCTTTCGGGCACCCGTCATCCTTGGCGCTGGTTCGCTCGGCGCGTTCGACCGGGCACCGTCGTTCTCGCTGGATGCCGCGCCGCGACTTCGCGTCGTGCGGGAGCGGCGTTTTGGCGAGGACGTCATGACCATCTACGCATTGCACTGAGTGTTCACCGGACTCGTCGACGACGTCGGCACCATCGAGCGGGTGATCGCGACTGACGCCGGTCGCGAGATCCGCGTTCGCTGCCGTTATGACGATCTCGCCGACGGCGAGAGCGTCGCGGTGAACGGCGCGTGCCTGACGGTCCGCGAGCGGGGGGCCGGCTGGTTCACGGCTGCCGCGGTCGTGACGACGCTGGCTCGGACGACGATCGGCGACTGGAACGCGGGGACTCGGGTCAATCTCGAGCGCGCGCTGCGCGCCGGCGACCGGCTCGGCGGACACTTCGTGCAGGGACACGTCGACTGCGTTGGCGAGGTGGTCGCGCTCGAGCGGGCAGGCGACGCGCTGCTGATCGACGTCGCGGTTCCGGAGGATGTTGCGCAACTGATGGTGTTGCACGGATCGGTGACGGTGGACGGTGTCAGCCTGACGGTGAACGAGCTGCCGGCGCCCGGCGTCTTCCAGCTCTCGATCATCGAGTACACCGAGCGGCACACCACGCTCGGCGCGTTAGGCATCGGCGGGCGGGTGCACGTCGAAGCGGATGTGATCGCGAAGCACGTACAGCGACTGTTCGCCGCGCAGCGCGCGGCGCTT
>JAICUE010000057.1 GCA_025936015.1 Gemmatimonadaceae bacterium | reverse complement strand
TGCTGTTCTTCACCGGTGAGTCGCGCATCTCGGCGCGGCAGATCGAGGTGGTGATCGACGCGTTAGGCAGGGGCGACGCACGCGTGCTCGGGCTGCTGGCCGGGATGAAGCAGCATGCGCTCGACGCCGCCGACGCGCTGCGTCGCGGCTCGATCGACGACCTCGGGCGGATCGTCGGCGCGCACTGGTCGCTGCAGCGCGAGCTGCACCCGAGCATCACGACCGAGACCATCGACGCGATCTTCCTGCGCGCCTATGCCGCGGGGGCGATCGGCTGCAAGGCGCTCGGCGCATCGGGGGGCGGGTGCGTCATCGTCATCACCGCCGAGGACAACGACGCAGATGTCCGGCAGGCGATCGGTGACCTCGCGACGCCGCTCGACTACGCGGTGGACACCGAGGGCTTCAAGGTCGTCACTGACGACGAGCTCCCGGATGCCTGACGTTTCCGTGCCGCGTGGCGACGCGGTAGCGCTCACGAAAGCGCTCGTCGCCGTCGATTCGCGGAATCCGGTGATTGCGCCGGGTGGGCCGGGCGAAGGCGCGGTCGCGACGCGGCTCGCCGGCGTGCTCCGTGATTGGGGCTTCGCGGTCGAGCTGCAGGAAGTGGTGCCGGGAAGGCCCAACGTTCTCGCGCGGACCGGCCGGCGCGGCGGGCCGGTGCTGCTCTTCAACGGACATCTCGACGTCGTCGGCACCGACGGAATGGTGCACCCGCCCTTCGACCCGGTGCTCCGCGATGGCCGCATCTATGGAAGGGGCTCATCCGACATGAAGGCGGGGATCGCGGCGATGTGCGCGGCAGCCGCGCGCGCGGCCAGCGCGACGAACGCCGAGCTGGTGGTCGCCGCGGTGATCGACGAGGAGAACGAGAGCCTCGGCACACGCGCGCTCGTCGAGCGCGGACTTCGCGCCGACGCGGCGATCGTCACCGAGCCGACTCGGCTGGCGATCATGCCAGCGCATCGCGGGTTCGTCTGGCTCGAGATCGAGCTGCGCGGCCGCGCCGCGCACGGCAGCCGTTATGACATCGGGGTCGACGCGATCCGCCACGCCGGCCTTCTTCTCGCCGAGCTTGATGCGTTCGAGGAGAAGGTGCTCGTCACCCGGACGCACCCGCTGCTCGGCCGCGCTTCGCTGCATGCATCGCTCGTACATGGCGGCATCGGGATGTCCACCTACCCCGACCGCTGCATTCTCTCGATCGAGCGGCGCACGGTTCCGGGGGAGTCGAGCGATGCAGTGATCGCCGAGGTGCGCGACGCGTTCGCACGGATCGCGGCGCGCCGACCCACCTTCGATGCCTCGGTGCGAGTGATCACCGCCCAGGGCCCGAGCGACGTATCGCTGGACGCGCCGATAGTGCGCGCGCTGGCGAGCGCGATCGAGGCCGAGGGAATGGACGCGCGCATCGAGGGGATGAGCGCGTGGACGGACGCGGCGATCCTGAACGAAGCCGGGATCCCGGCCATCTGCTTCGGTCCCGGCGACATCAAGCTCGCGCACGCGGCCGAGGAATGGGTGGCGGTGGACGAGATCGAGCGCGCGACCGCGGTGCTGACGCGGCTCGCGCTCGATTTCGCCGCGCGCTGACAGGTTCGCGCGTTAGAATTCGCCCATGGCGCAGCTGACCCACGAACAGTATGACGCGCTCGAGCGCGCGGTGACCGATCGCTCCCGAATCGCGGTCTGGCGGCGGGGAACGGAGTATCTCGTCATCCCGCAGCGGCTGCGGCTCGACGGCGGTCGTGAGGCGATCGACGCGACCCATCCGACGACGGGACACTCGCTGACCCTGTATATCGATGAAGTCGACGCGATCGAGGTCGTTCGGTGAGCGCGCCTAACGGTGCGGCGGCGGGCGGTCCGGCGCTCATCGCCGTCTACGCCGACGAGAGCTGCCTCGGCAACGGCCGCGAGGGCGACAACCCGGGCGGGGCGGCCGGGCTGATCGAGTGCGTGCGGCCGGCGAGCGGAACGCTTGTCCGCTTCGACTACTGGGTCTCGGACCGGGCGACGACGAACAACCGGATGGCATTGCGCTCGGTCATCGAAGCGTTCCGCATTCTCGGCGCGAAGGGACGACAGCAACATGTCGTCTTCACGAGCGACTCGAACTACATCGTGAAGGGGATGAACGAGTGGCTGCGCGGGTGGAAGGCACGCGGCTGGGCACGGAAGGGCGGCGCCATCGAGAACCTCGAGCTCTGGCAGGAGGCTGACCGCGCCGTTGGTCCGCATGAAGTGCAATGGGTGTGGGTGCGCGGTCACGATGGACACGCGCAGAACGAGTACGCGAACGATCTCGCCGTCCGCGCGGCGCGCGAGCAGACATCGTCCGGCGGCGCGGTGGAGTCGGGGTTCGACAGCTGGCTCGCGGCAAAGACGGCGAAGGGAAAGGTGCGCGCACCAACGCCCTTCCCCCCTGTCGGCCTTCGCCCCGCTCGGGCGTTACCGCGATCGTGACGGGGCGTCTCATGTGAGAGCTGGTTCGCTGCCGGTGCCGCGGGCGGTGCCGGAGCAGCCGCTCGCCCCTCTACCCTCGCCTTCCAATGAAGCTCGCGTTCATCGCTCTTCTGCTCGGCATCTCGATCGGGTACTTCTACGGCTACGATGATGCGCGGCACCATACCAAGAACGTCGTCGAGCGGACTGTCGATCGAGTCGGCGGAAAGAATCGCGACCGGATGAGCAACGACGTCGACAAGCAGACTGAAGACGTGCACGAATGATCGTGCGCGAGTGATGGTTCTGTAATCCACGACACGTGGCGCGAGCAATCGCGCCACGTGTCGTTTCAGTGGGCAGTGCAGCGCGTGCACATCGCGGATCACGCATGGGGCTTGCGGAACGACGTCACTTCCGCGCCATTTCAGGACGCTGCTGAGAGCACTCCCGCTTCGACAACATGGACGAGCTAGACCGACTCTACCGCCTCCTCGTCGAGACCATCAAGGCGCAGCACCCCGAGCTGCTGACACGCCCCTTCGAGGTCGCCGACGTCTATCAATCGATTCTCCCGTATCGGCTTCATCGCAGGGCACTCGCGATGGAGACGAACTCCGATTACGAGATGACGCTGCTTCGCCTTCTCTCCGGCGAGCGGGGCTACGTCATCGGCGACGACGACATGCAGGACGCGCTGCGCCGCGAGCTCACGACACCGAACCCCGATCCAGGCGCGTTCCGTCCGTACGCGCAATCGCACGTCGCGCTCGCGGCTGATGCGCTGCGTCGCCTCGAGCAGGGCGGCGAGGCAGCGAACGTTGGGTCGGCGCGCGGGATGCCGACTCCCGCGGCGACGCCTACCGCACCGCCGCGCGCACCCGCGCCAATCGCGGGCGGAGCTCCCTCGTTCGGTCCACCCGCTTCACCGCCTCCCCCACCGCGGCAGCCGACGCCGTCCGCGGCGCCGAGATCACCGGTCACGAATCCCAGCCTGCAACAGACGACCATGAGCGCTCCTCCCCGCTCGACGACCGCCGAGGCGCTCGGTGGACGCTGCCGCTACTGCAGCGGCGCGCTCCCCGCCGGTCGGCGGCTGACGTATTGCCCGCACTGCGGGCAGAACCTGACGGTGCAGCACTGCCCGGCCTGCAACACGGAGCTCGAGGTCGGCTGGAAGTTCTGCACGACCTGCGGGCGCGGCGTCTCGGGCGCCTGATGCCGGCACCGTTAGGCAGCACGCCGCGCCGCCGCGTATTGGCGACGCTGGCCGGCGCGTCGCTCGTGTTCGGCGCAGTCGTTATCGGTTGCAAGGGCGGCGACCGCGCGGACCGTACCGCCGATACCGCGTTCGCTCCGATCACCGACAGCTCGGCGCACACTCCCGACTCCGCCGCACTCGCGGTCCCGGGAAGCACGACCGTCGACAGCAGCGCGAAGTCGCCGATCGACACGACGCCCGTGCTCCTCGTCGCGGTCGACAGTGCAATCGGTGATTCGCTCTACCACAACTCGCGCGGTCGCTGTCTTTCCTGCCACGGACCGCGCGGTACCGGAAACGGAAGCCTCGGGCCCGCGTTGAAGGACAGCGTCCGCATCGACAGCGACGGCTCGGTTCGCGGGATCGAATCGGTGATCAGCAATGGCGTCGCCGTCCCGAAGATGGGCACCGCGCGAATGCCCGCCTTCGGCGGACAGCTCGACTCCGCGGCCATTCACCGGCTCGCGGTGTACGTCTATTCGCTCTCGCATCCCGGCGCGATCGCCCGCGATTCAGCCGCGGCCCGCGCGGCACTGCCGCTTGCCCCGGCCGACAGCTCGACCACTCGTTGACGCACTGACCGCGCGCCTGGCGCGCCGGCCGCACGAAACATCGGAGACTCCATGGGAACGCAGCGCTCGAACACCGACATCGTCTTCCTCTCGGCGACGCGGACACCATTCGGAACGTACGGCGGCTCGCTCAAGGACATATCGGCGATCGACCTGACGGTGTTCGCCGCGAAGGCCGCGCTCGAGCGCGCGGGGGTGAAGGGCACCGACATGCAGCACGCAGTGTTCGGCAACGTCATCCAGACCTCGACCGACGCCGCGTACTTTGCCCGGCACGTCGCGTTGAAGTCCGGCTGCGCGAACGAGATTCCCGCGCTCACCGTCAACCGGCTCTGCGCCTCGGGATTCCAGGCGGTCGTCAGTGGCGCGCAGGAGATCATGCTCGGCGAAGCGGAGTTCTGCCTGGTCGGCGGCGGCGAGTCGATGTCGCAGGCGCCGCATGTCGCCCGCGGATTGCGCTGGGGTGTGCCGTTAGGCGGGTCGCCGCCGCTCGAGGACACGCTCTGGGCCGCGCTCACCGATACCGTCCCGAACATGAAGATGGGCGAGACCGCCGAGAAGCTCGCCGGCCAGTGCGCGATCGATCGCGCGGCTGCTGATGCCTACGCGCTCCGCTCGCAGCAGAAGGCACGCGACGCCTGGGCCTCCGGCGCATTTGAAGACGAAGTGATTGGAATTCCGATCCGCAATCCGAAGACGAAGGCGACGGAGGAATTCCGCCGCGATGAGCACATGCGTCCCGACACGAGCGCCGAGGGGTTGGCGAAGCTGCGCCCGGTATTCAAGACCGATGGCGTCGTCACCGCGGGCAATGCGTCCGGAATTTCCGACGGCGCGGCGGCGATGGTCATCGCCAGCGCGGGCGCAGCCAGGAAGCGGGGACTGCGCCCGCTGGCGCGTCTCGTGTCATGGGGGATCTCCGGCGTCGACCCGAGCATCATGGGGATCGGGCCCGTCCCGGCGACGAAGATCGCCCTCGAGCGCGCCGGGCTCTCCCTTGCCGAAATGGATATCATTGAAGTGAACGAGGCGTTCGCTCCCCAGGTCTGCGCCGTCGAGAAGATGCTCGAGCTCGATCGTGACAAGCTCAATACGGCGGGCGGCGCCATCGCCCTCGGCCACCCGTTAGGTGCTTCCGGCGCGCGGATCACCGGGCATCTGGTCCATGCGCTTCGCCGCGAGGGGAAGCGTTATGGACTGGGTACCGCCTGCGTCGGCGGCGGGCAGGGAATGGCGGTGATCCTCGAACGCCTCGACTGACACCGTAGCATCGGGCAGGACTACCGGAACGAACCAATGCGCACACCGACCGACAGCTCCGTGACGCCGCGTTTCGCGGCAACCGATCGTAAGGCAACCCCGCTCGCGGCGGCCGTCGTCGCGCTCGTGACGCTGCTCGGCGCCTGCGGCGGAAGCTCGCAGACGCCGGCCCCCGCGCCCGCGCCGGTGAATCCATCGGGAGTCGTCACCAACACCAGCGCGCCATGGCCGGTGAAGACGCGCGAGCATCTCGACCTCTGGCTGCACGGCTTCGCGATGCTCCAGCCCGACACGACCCGCGTGCCTTTCTTTCGTCGCGGCTATCGCGACGCGATGGTCGTCGAGAAGAACCGGCGCGGGGTGACGACGCTGCTCGACCAGAATCGCGACCGCCTGACGGCCCGCTTCGCCGTCAATCGCAACCTGGTCGGGGCCCAGTTCGCCGCGCTGTACTTCGGCTCGTGGGAAGAGATGCAACGCGGCATCGAGCTCTTCCTCCAGGCGCAGGGCGACGTCGGCCGCGCGCGCGATCCGCAGCAGCAGCAGATCATCGCGTTCTTCGCCGCGTCGTTCAACAGCCAGGCCGACCGTGACTGGCTCGACCTCTTCGCGAAGTCACTCGCTGACGAACGCGACAAGTTCTATCACGACTACTGGATCAACGAGGAGCGCGCGCGCGGCCCGGTGCTGGCCGCCGTCGACTCGATCTGGCAGAAGACGTATCGCCCGAAGCTGCAGACGTACCTCTCCCGCACGCAGCAGGAGAGCGGGGACTTCATCCTCTCCCTTCCGCTCGACGGTGAAGGACGCACGGTGAGTGGTGGCAAGCGCCAGAACATCGTCGCGCTCACCTTCCCCGACACCCCGGCCGACGCGATCGACGCGATCTACGTCTTCACCCACGAAGCGTTAGGCACCCTGACCGCCACCGCGATCGCCGACAACATCACTCCGGCTGAGCGCCGCGAAGGGCTCGGCGACAGGATGGCGAGTGCGGCCGCCGTCCGCGGCGGGGCGCTGCTCCTGCAACGCGCGGCGCCCGAGCTCGCCGATGGCTATGCTCGCTACTACCTGCACGCTGCCGGTGTCCCCTTCGCCGGCGGCGACGCGCAGGCGGCGCTCGCGGCCGCGTTCCCGCTCGATGCCCGCGTCCTCGACGCGATCGCGAGCCAGATCAAGTCCGTCTACGCCGGAATTTGACGGACATGTCGCCGAGCCAGCGCCGTTAGGCACACCCTGATGGCTGACCAGCCTCCACGGAAGCCGCCGACTCCGCCGGCCGCCGCGCCACCTCCGCAGCCGCCGGCCCAGTCGGGGCTGCCTATCCGCCAGTCGCTCGACCGCAACGCGCTCGATCGGATCCTCAAGCGCGCGGGCGAGCTGCAGGTGAGCGCCGCGGATCCCGCCGAGGAGATGACCGAGGAGCAGCTCATCGCCCTCGGCCAGGAGGTCGGCATCACCCCGCAGCACCTCCGCCAGGCCATCGCCGAAGAGCGCACGCGTCCCGCGCTTCCCGACGAGCCAGGCTTCACCGATCGATGGGTGGGGCCGTGCACCGTCTCGGCGCGACGCGTCATCCGCGGCTCACGGGAGCAGCTGCTCGGCCGCCTCGATGAATGGATGCGCCGCGAGGAGTGCCTGCAGGTGAAACGCCGGCTCACCGACCGGATCGTCTGGGAGCCGCGCCGCGATTTCCTCGTCAACATCAAGCGCGGCCTCAACCTCGGCGGACGCGCCTATCACCTGACTCGCACGCACGACGTCGCCGCAACCGCGGTCACGATCGACGCGGCGACGACGCTCGTTCAGGTCGACGCGGACCTGCGTCCCGCCCGTGCGGGACGAGTGCGTGGCGGTGGCGCGATCGCCGCGACCGGCGCGCTCGCCGGCGGATCGATGGTCGGGCTCGGAGTCGTCCTCGGCCTGACGATCCCACTCATTCCACTCGTCGCGATCGCCGCGATTCCCGTCGCGGCGGGCGCCGGCATCGGCGTCGGTGTCGCCCGCGGCTTTCGCGCGACCGCCGAGCGAGTCCAGCTCGCGCTCGAGCAGGCGCTCGATTCGATCGAGCATGGTGCGCCACCGCGGCCGGGCGTCGGCGACGTCCTCGGTCTGCTCTCCCGGCGTCCGTGACCTCGCGGCGCTGCCTAACGCTCCACCGTCGGCTATGACAATGAAGAAAATCGGCGTTCTCGGCGGCGGCCTGATGGGAAGCGGCATTGCCCAGGTCGCGGCCCAGGCGGGTTTCACCACTGTCGTTCGCGAAGTGACCACCGCCCTCGGCGACAAGGCACGCGCGAACATCGACCGCACCCTCACGAAGGGGATCGAGAAGGGGAAAGTCACCGCCGAGCAGCGCGAGAAGACACTCGCCAATCTGGCGTTCACGACCGAGGTCGCGGCGCTGCGGGACTGCGACCTGGTCATCGAGGCAGTCGTGGAAGACCTCGAGATCAAGAATGCGATCTGGCGCGAGCTGAACGCCGTCTGCCCGCCGCGAACGATCTTCGCCTCGAACACGTCGAGTCTCACCATCGCCGCGATGGCCGCGGCCTCGGGACGCCCCGACCGGATGGTCGGCCTGCACTTCTTCAATCCCGTTCCACTGATGAAGCTCGTCGAGGTCGTGCGCACCGTGACGACGAGTGACGAAACCTTCCGCGCCGCGTTCGATTTCGCGAAGGCGGTCGGCAAGGAGCCGATCGCGGCCAAGGACAACTCGGGCTTCGTCGTCAACCTGCTGCTCGTCCCGTACATGCTCGACGCGATCCGCGCGCTCGAGCATGGCATCGGGACAATCGAGGACATCGACAAGGGGATGATGCTGGGCGCCGGCTACCCGATGGGCCCCTTCATCCTCGCCGATTTCGTCGGCCTCGACACGCTTTACAAGATCGCCGAGATCATGTTCACCGAATACCGCGAGACCCGCTATGCTCCGCCCCCGCTCCTCAAGCGGATGGTGCTCGCCGGAATGTTCGGCAAGAAGAATGGCCGCGGCTTCTATGACTACTCCGGAGAAGTGCCGAAGCCGATGTCGCTCGGGATCTGAATCGTCGGTGCCTGACGCTGAAGTGAATGCGGCCCGCCATCGTCGGCGGGCCGCGCTCACTTCAGGTACTGACCGTGCTCCGCTCCGCTCACTCCAACGCGAACGCGTCGAGTGACACTTTGAGGTCGCGCGTCAGCGCTGCGTCACCTGAGATGATCGCCGACCAGGAAAGCTCGTGGCCGTTTCGCTTTCCCTTCTCGACGACCTTCACTCCCTCCGGACCGATGGTCGCGGTATACAGCTTTCCGCCCACCTCGATCTCCCGCTTGATCGCCTTGTCGAGCTTCGTCGCCATCGTCCGCCCTCGGTTGCCGTTATCTTTTCGGGATCGTGTCCACGCCCCCGCAACCCGCCCAGATCTCTCCCGCCCCGTCACGCACTGAGCGGGCAACGAGCGTTCCGCCGCGCCCAGCGCCCGCCGAGTCGGTCGCGTTCTGTCGCGCGATTCTCCCGGGTGTCTCGCGGACATTCGCCCTCTCGATCCAGCTCCTGCCGGGTGCGCTGCACGATGCGGTGCTCGTCTCATACCTCCTTTGTCGCATCGCCGATACGATCGAGGATGACCACTCGGCGACCGTCGAGCGGAAAGCCGCGCTGCTGCAGACCCTTCTGGCGGCGCTCGACGATCCCCGCGCGGCGCTGAAGCTCGCGGCCGCCTCCGACGAGCTGGTTGCCGGCGAGCACTCGCACGTGGACCTCGTTCGCGGAACGCCGCACGTGATCGCCGTATATCGGTCGCTGGCCGAGCGGCCGCGATTGCGCGTCCGGCACTGGGTCAGCGAGATGGTTTGCGGAATGGAGAAGTTCGTCCGCCTGTACCCGAACGGCATCCGCATTCGCACGCTCGACGAGTACAAGGAGTACTGCTACTACGTCGCCGGCACGGTTGGCAACCTGCTCACCGATCTCTGGCACGAGGATGACGCGCGCATCGGGATCGAGCGATATCGCGCGCTCTGGCAGCGCTGCCGCGATTTCGGGGAAGCGCTGCAGACGGTGAATATCCTCAAGGACATCGCCTGGGACGCGACGCACGAGAACGCGATCTACGTCCCCGAAGACTCACTGCGCGCGCATGGCAGCAGCCAGCGCCTGCTCCTTGACGAGGCGCACATCGAGCAGAATCACGCCGCGGTCCAGGAGCTGATTGCACTCGCCTGGCGCGACCTCGATTCGGCGCTGGAATATTTCGTGACGCTCCCCCGCCGGGCGCTGCGCATCCGCGCGTTCTGTCTGCTTCCGCTCCTCTTTGCCTACGCGACGCTGCGCGAGCTGACCGGCTCGCGCGCCATGCTCCGCCCCGGCGGGACGGTGAAGATCGCTCGCGGCGAAGTCCGCGCCCTGATGGCGACCGGGCTCCTCGTCGTCGGCAGCAATGCGGCGGTGCGCTGGCTCGCTGGCCGCGTCCGCCGGGCACCATTCCGTGTCGTGCCCCGCCTCACGCGATCGTGACCGCGATGCCTAACGTTCCGGCCCGGCTGCGGGTCCCCGGCTTCCGCGGCCTGGTCCGCGACGACGCCGACGCTCGGGCGGTCTACGCCGAGGCGGCCGGGATCCAGCGCCGCCTTCCTCGCGCCGTCGCCGTCCCCACCGACGCCGACGATGTCGTCACCCTCGTCCGCTGGGCCGCCGCGACCAGGACGCCACTCATCCCGCGCGGGTCGGGCAGC
>JAICUE010000346.1 GCA_025936015.1 Gemmatimonadaceae bacterium | reverse complement strand
GTCGTACACCCCGATCAGCGCGTCCGTCGGCTCGGGCATCGGCGACTGCTCGGCGACGTCGGTCGCGGCGTCGATCTCGTCCTGGACCCGCGTGTCGATCGCCGAGAGATCGTCGGCTTTCGCGACCGACTCGCTCGTGAGCTGCCTGACGTAACGATCGAGAGGATCGTTCTCCTTCTCCCAGCGCGAGATCTCGCCTTCGGGCACGTACGACTGGTTGTCGTGCTCGGCGTGCCCTTTCCGGCGATAGGTCATCAACTCGATGAGCGTCACTCCGCCGCCACGACGCGCTCGCTCGACGGCGCGCTTCGTCACGTCGTACGTCGCGATGACGTCATTCCCGTCCGTACGCTCGCCGGGGATTCCATACCCCGCTGCCTTGTCAACGAACTGCTTCGCGGCGGTCTGCTTCCACGTCGGCGTCGAGTAGGCGTAGCCATTGTTCTCGATGATCACGACGAGCGGGCAGCGCTGGACCGCGGCGAAGTTGATCCCCTCGTGGAACGCGCCGGTCGACGTCGCGCCGTCACCGATGTAGACGAGACCGACGCGATCCTCGCCGCGGAGCTTGAACGAGAGGGTGACGCCGGCCATGACCGGGACCATGTCGCCAAGGTGCGAGATCTGGCCGATGAATCCGCGCTCCGGTCCGCCGAAGTGGATGTTCAGCTCGCGGCCGCGCGTGGGCGAGTCGCCCTTCGCCATGTACTGGCGGATGATCTCCGTCGGCTCGGCGCCGCGAACGAGCATCGCACCCATGTTGCGGATGAGCGGGGAGAGGATGTCCCCCTTCGACTTGTCGAGCGCGAAGGCGCTCCCGACGGCGTCGGCCTCCTGGCCTAACGATCGAAAGAGCCCGCCGACCACCTTCGTCTGGCGGTAGAGGTTCACGAGTCGCTCCTCGAGCGAGCGGGTGAGCCGCATCCAGTAATAGAGCTCGAGCTTCTGGTCGCGCGTCAGCAATGCCGCGGCCGACCCCGGGGCATCGGGATCGATCCCCTGCACGACCGGCGCCGCGGGGGCCCGGCCGCCCCTCGCGCGCGTCGCCATCAGTACGACGCTTCGAGCGTGTGCGCGGGGTCTTCGCGGCGGTGGCACTGCACGAAGAACCGCTTCACGTTCCGATCGAGGCGGCTCTCCCCCATCTGGTCGGTGTCGGCCTCGATGAAGGTGTAGTGCCCGCCTTCGGCCTTGACCGTCACCTTCATCGAGCCTAACGGTCCGGTGAAGGTGCGGGCACGGACCGCCGTGGCGGTCGGGGTGAGGCCGAGCTCGGGGAAGAACTTGTCAGCCATCGCCAGCACTTCGGCGGGCGGCATGTGGCTGCGGTAGAAATGACGCATGTGGACGTCGATTGGCTTGTGCGGATTCGTCTCAGTGCTCGGCGCGGGCGGCGCCGACTTCCTGCTGCCAGTCGGTGGCCCGCTCGATCTTCGTACCGGGTAGCGTGTCGCGACGGAACTCGATGCCCACCGCCCACTGCTCGGCCGTCACGTAGCGGAGCTTTGCCGTATACGTGCCGACCTGCGGTGCGGCGAGGAAGGAATCCCAGGTGCTCGTGCCTTCCGCGTTGTTGGCGAAGATGCGCCCTTCACCACCTTCGACCGGCTGCCCATTGTCCTTGTCGATCACCGTCACGCGATAGATCACGTCTTCACGCGCGCGCGGCGGCATCGGGTCGGAGGTGACGCGGAACTCGAAGTGTTCGGAGTATGTCCGGATCTGTAATTCGCGCGGACTGCTCGAGCACGAAGCCGCTCCCCCCAATGCCAGCATCGACAGTGCGATGAGGAACGAACGAGCACCGGCGCGGCGGGAGCGGCTCATGCTTGCGTTTACTCGTCGACGTGCGTGACGTGCTCCTCGCCCATCATCTGGCGAAGAGTGTTCTTCAGCTTCGTCTGCTGGATGAACAGGTCATGCTCGGGGAGCAGCGTCGGCGTCGTCGTCATCGGGCTCTTGTAATAGAACGACAGCCACTCCTGCACGCCCTTCATCCCGGCGCGCTGCGCGAGATCCGAGAAGAGCGCGAGATCGAGCGCGATCGGCGCGGCAAGGATCGAGTCGCGGCAGAGGAAGTTCACCTTGATCTGCATCGGGTACCCCATCCACCCGAAGATGTCGATGTTGTCCCAGCCTTCCTTGTTGTCGCCGCGCGGCGGGTAGTAGTTGATGCGCACGACGTGCGAGAAGCCCTTGTACAATCCTGGATACTTGTCCGGCTGCAGGATCGTGTGCAGCACGCTCAGCTTCGACTCTTCCTTGGTCTTGAACGACGCCGGATCGTCGAGCACTTCGCCGTCGCGGTTGCCGAGGATGTTCGTCGAGTACCAGCCGGCGAGTCCGAGCATGCGCGCCTTGAGGCCCGGCGCGATGACGGTCTTCATCCAGGTCTGGCCAGTCTTGAAGTCCTTCCCGCTGATCGGAACGCCCTTGTCGTTCGCGAGCTGGATCAGCGCGGGGATGTCGACCGCGAGGTTCGGTGCGCCGTTGCAGAACGGGACGCCTTCCATGATCGCCGCATACGCATAGAGCATCGATGGCGCGATCATCTCGTCGTTCGCTTCCATCGCCTTCTCGAACTGCGCGAGCGTGGCGTGCTGCGGGCCGGCCTTGATGTAGATCTCCGTCGACGCGCACCAGACGATCACGACGCGATCGAGCTTGTTCTTTTCCTTGAAGTCGCGGATGTCCTGCCGCAGCTGCTCCGCGAGGTCACGCTTGTTCTTTCCCTTCTTGACGTTCGTGCCATGGATGCGCGTGACGTAATGATTCTCGAACACCGCGGGCATCGGCTTGATCGCCTTGAGGTAGTCGGCGATCGGGTCCAGGTGGCGATCCTCGAGGACGCCGGCCTTCTTCGCGGCGGTGTACGCGTCATCGGGAATCGGATCCCACGCGCCGAACACGATGTCCTTCAGGTCGGCGAGCGGGACGAATTCCTTGATGAGCGGAACGCGATTCTCAGCCCGTTTGCCGAGTCGGATGGTCGCCAGCTGCGTGAGCGAACCGACGGGCTGTGAGAGTCCGCGCCTGACGCTCTCCACGCCGGCGATGAAGGTCGTCGCGACGGCGCCAAGGCCCGGGGTGATGATGCCGAGACGCCCCGTGGCGGGACGAATTTTCGAAGAACTGCCAGTGCTTGAAGACTGCACGAAATCGATCTCCGGATTTCAGGAAATGACGTGGCGCGAGAGCGCCGGGGGGGTGGACGAATTGGCGGCCGCCGCGGCGTTCGGCGCAGCCTGCTCCGCCCGCGGAGCGTTCGCCGTCGGTGCAGCGCTCGGCTGCGTCGCGGCATGCACGGCGATGAAGCGTTGAACCACCGTGATCCACGCCGTCACGGTAAGCAACAGGATGATCGCGGCGAGCACCCATCCACCGAGCGCGAGGCCGAAGAACGCCTGCGGCGCGGACAGCAGCGTCACACGCTCGGGGCGCTGCAGCACACCGACTTTCGCGTCGACGCCAAGCGCTTCGGCGCGAGCGCGCGTATACGACGTCATGTAGGCGCCGACGAGACCGAGCAGCGTGACGAGCAGCATCACATGGCTCGAGTAGCGCGGACTGAATGCATAGAAGTACACGAGCCCGCCGAGGACCGCGCCATCGGAGACGCGGTCGAGCGTCGAATCGTAGAACGCGCCGAAGGTGCTGCTCCGTCCTGTGCGTCGCGCGACCGTCCCGTCGAGGACGTCGAAGAAGGCGGTAAGGCCGAGGAACCAGCCCGCCGTCCGGATGTGCCCCGTGGCGTAGATGATTCCGCCGATCACCGTGCACAGCGTCCCGATGGTGGTGAT
>JAICUE010000206.1 GCA_025936015.1 Gemmatimonadaceae bacterium | reverse complement strand
GGCGAGCACGGGTACCTGCGACGCCATCGCCTCGAGCAGGACGACGCCGAGCCCTTCGGTGTCGCCGTGACTGTCCAGAACGGCCGGCAACACGAACAGGTCGGCCGCTGAATACGCAGCGCCGAGTTCAACGTCGCTGACGCGGCCCCGGAATTCGACCGTCGACGAGAGGCCTCGCTCCGCGGCCCGCCGCTCGAGCGCGATGCGATCCGGGCCGTCGCCGACGATCAGCAGCCGCGCGTTAGGCAGGGCGGCTCGCGCCCATGCGTCCAGCAGCACCGGCACCCCCTTCCGCTCGACGAGGCGTCCGACGAAAAGGACAGTGAACGGTCCGCCTCCGCGCGTTGTCGAAGCGGGATGCGGCTTGAACGCAATGGAATACGGGATGACATCGGCGACGACCCCGGTGAGACACTCGAGATCGGCGGCCGTGTGTCGCGAGATCGCTACGTTTCGCGCCGAGCGCGACGCACCGATGCGCAACACGCGCCTGAACAGCTTCGACCTCGCAGCGAGACGAAGTTCAGCGCCGTAATATGTCGTGACCAGCGGTGCATTGGACACGCCTTGCGCGGCAATCCCGAAGAGCGCATGCGGGACGGGCCAGTGCACGTGAACGACGTCGTAGCGCCTTTCACGTACCAGTGCGCGAATGGCCCGCATCCCGGCCGCGATGTACGCGAACGAAACGAGTGCAAAAAGCGGCGACCGCCCGGCGCGGTCCGCCGCGTTTTCCTCGTGCGTCAGGCGCTCCCACGGGGACACCATGTACCGAAAGCGATGAACGCGGATGCCATCGTATTCGCGATTCCCACCGCCGCGGTACGCCGACGTGAAGATCTCGGCCTCGACGCCGCGCGTCCGGAGATGACGGATCAGCTCCGTCAGCCATGGGACGATCGGATCACCGGGATACCGCGGGTACGCCGTCACGATATGCAATACTCGCATGATTCGCGTAACATAACGGCGCGCGATTACCGCCGCTCGCAGCGCGCCGCGGGCGGCGTTAGCTTCACTGCCAACTCCCGCCGCGGGTCAATCGCTCTGTCAATTTCCGAAGCTCCTCCGGCTGCGCGTCGCAAGCGCCCTGGCTGGCATCTCGTCGTACAGGTCGTCGTCATCGGGGCCGCGCTGCTTTATCTGTGGCGGACGGTGATGCGGCACCGCGACGCGTTCGCTCATACTCGCCTCGAGATCCATCCGCTGCCGCTCGCCCTCGCGTCGGCGATCACGATTGCGGCCTATGCGTACATGGTCCTGACGTGGACCCAGACGATCCGCTGGTGGGGCGCCTCGCTCGGCTTCCGCGAGGGATGGCGGATCTGGGCGCTGTCGAATCTGGCGCGATTCATTCCCGGTGGCATATGGCAATTCGCCGGAATCGCCGCGCTCGCGGCGCGGGCCGGGACGCCGCCGATCGCTGCGACTGGGGGGGTTATTCTGCAGCAGCTCGTCGTGCTCGCGTCGGGTGTCGCGGTCACTGCGGCCTTTCTACCAGCTCTGCAACTCCCGCGCTTTCCCCTGAGCTACGCACAAGCCGTCGCGATCGCGGTCGCGGCGCTCGCGGCGCTCGCGCTGCTGCTGCCGCGCGCTGCGTCGCTCATGCAGCGCCTCACCGCCCGCTTTTTTGCGCGCGCCGTCGTGTTCCCGTCGATGCGCGCAGCATCGGTTGGACGCTACGCGATCGCGCTCATTGTCCCGTGGCTGGCCTACGGCGTAGCTTTCTGGCTGTTCGCGGCGAGCACGGTCGGCAACCGGGCGCCGGGGCTACCACTCTCGATTGCAGGCTTCACCGCCGCTTACGTCTGGGGAATTATCTGGATCCCGGTTCCCGCCGGGCTCGGGGTTCGCGAAGCAGCGCTCGTCGCGCTGCTGTCGCCGCAACTCGGAGCCGAGACGGCAGTGATACTCGCGATTGGTTCGCGCATCTGGCTCACCGCGGTGGAAATCGTCGGAGCTTTTATCGCGATCGGTTTTGCTTCCTCGCGCCGCAATCAACCCATCGTCCCTGAATGAACTCCATCGCCAAACGATATCCGACGCTGGCCGCGACGCTCGTGTACGCGCTCCTCGTCGCGGTCATCTTCTGGCCCTTCTGGCAGGGCAACCTGCTGATGTCGGCCGTCAGCGACCAGGTGCATGGCTATTCGTTTCGCGCCTTCGCCGCCGCGCACTACAAGAACGTCGGCGGTTTTCCGCTGTGGAATCCCTACATCTTCGGCGGGATGCCGTTCCTCCAGAACACGACGAACGGCGACACCTTCTACCCGACAGCTTTTCTTCGGCTGATGATGCCCGTCGGGACCGCGATGGCACTGGGATTCCTCGTGCACATCGTGCTCGCGGGAGCGTTCACCTTCAAGCTCCTGCGCGCGCTCGGCCTCCGCGTGGAATCGTCGTTCCTCGGCGGGCTCGCCTACATGCTCACCGGCATGGTTATCTCGCAGGTGAGTCCCGGGCACGATGGAAAGTTGTTCGTCAGTGCGCTGACGCCGCTCGCGCTCAACTTCCTCTACAAGGCGGTCACGAAAGCCGACTGGCGGCAGTACGTGTATTTCGGCGCGGTGGTAGGGTTCTCTTTCCTGACCCCGCACTACCAGATGACGTACTACATGCTGATGGCCGCGGGCTTCTTCTGGCTCTTCCTCAACTTTTTTGACGAGCCGCGTACGGGGCGGCACGTGTGGTACAAGTCATTTGCCTGGTTCGTTGCAGCGCTGCTGCTGGGCTTTGCGATTGACGCTGTGCAGATGGTGCCATTCGCGCATTACATCGGGAGCACGGGTCGCGCCGCGGCGGGCAGCTCGAGCACCGGGTACGCGTATGCAACCAGCTACGCGATGCCGATCGAGGAGACACTCGACACGCTCTGGCCTTCGTTCTCCGGATACCTCCAGACGTATTGGGGGCAGAACCTGATAAAGCTCCACAGCGAGTATCTGGGCGGGGTAGCGCTCATCCTCGCGACGTTCGGCTTTCGCCTCCGCGAGCGTAAGCGCGTCGGCTGGTTTTTCGCGTTCATCGCGGTTTACGCGACGCTGTTCAGCTGGGGTGGCCATACTCCGTTCTACCATATCCCATACGCAGTTCTCCCGGGGATAAAGCTGACCCGTGCCCCAGGGCAGATTTTCTTTCTCACCTCGCTCGCCGTCGCGGTACTGGCCGGCTTCGGCGTGGAGTATCTCTTTCGCGCGCGGGAGCGTCGGGAGACGATAGGGAAGGGGCCGCTGATCGCTTGGGGAGTGATCCTGGTTGGGGGCGCACTCATGGCCTTCGGGGGCGGCTTTGCCGCCATGATCGAAGGAATGGCTCCCCCACAGTATGCCGAAGTCCTTCCTCAGGTCTTCCGCCAATTGAACGTCGACGCGCTTCGCGTCCTCGTTCTCGGAGCCGCTGCAATCGGTGTGATCGTCGCCTTCGCTCGCGGGAAGCTGGCGCCTAACGCTGCATTCGTGGCGTTGACGGTCCTGCTCGGGCTGGATCTCTGGAGCGTCGAACGGCGCTTCGTGAATTGGCTTCCGCCGGAGCAGGTCACGTTCGCACCGGATGAGGTGACCCGCACGCTGAAGCAGGATCCATCGGTTTACCGGGTCCTCAACCCGCCCGGCACCGAGTACGCTTACAATTACCTCGCGACACAAGGCATCCGCGAGGTGCTCGGTTATCAGGGGACCGAGCTCCATCGGTATGATGAGCTGATGGGCGGGAAGAACGAATGGAAAAACCTTGGCAATCCCGCTGTGCTTCGACTCGTTACGGCAAAGTACCTGGTGCTCGATCAGGCGCTCCCCGCGAACCCCATGCTCACGCAGGTTGGGACCAGAGCGCTCGCGACACACGATGGCGGCCAAGCATACGTATACCGGTTCAACGGGAATGATCCATACTCATACGTCGTCCCGACCGCGGTAAAGATCCCCGATGACCAGGCGCTCGCTGTCATCAGTGATCCGCGATCCGGGTTCGACCCGCGCAAGGCGATCCTGGTGCCGCCTGACGCGAAGTACGGGCTCGACCCGAAGGATGTGCACAGCCTCGCTCCCGCCGACTCGACAGCGGTGACCGTCACTCACTCGGGCGACGACGTCATGCAGCTCGCGCTCGCGACGCCGGCCCCGGCCAACTCGTATCTGTTCGTCTCGGAGAACTATTATCCCGACTGGCGGGCGACGGTCGACGGGAAGGCCACCGACGTACTTCGGGCGCAGTTCAGCCTGATGGCGGTGCCGCTGACCGCGGGAGCGCGGACCGTCGAGTTACGCGTCGCCCCCGCGTCGTACGGGACCTTCCGCTGGCTGACGTTTGCCGCGCTCGCGCTCGTCGTCGGGACGATCGCGTCGGGGTTCTTCCTGCGCCCGCGTGCCGCGAATGGCGTCTGAGCGCGCCCTCGTCATCGTCCCGACTTACAACGAGCGCGAGAACATCGAGCGTCTCATTGCGACGGTGCTGGCCCAGGACGCGTCGCTCGATATCCTCGTCGTCGACGACGGCTCGCCGGACGGGACAGGGGAGATCGTCGATCGGATCGCCGCGGCGAATTCGCGGGTCCACGCGACGCATCGTCCGAAAAAGCTTGGACTTGGAACGGCGTACCTCACCGGTTTTCGCTGGGCGCTCGAGCGGGACTACGCCTACGTCTTCGAGATGGACGCGGACTTCTCGCACGACCCCGCGCACCTCCCGCAATTTCTCAACGCCATCCAGGACTGCGACCTCGTCCTCGGCTCACGCTATCGCAACGGACGGGTCACGGTCGTGAACTGGCCGATGACGCGGCTCCTGCTCAGCTACTGCGCGAACATCTATGCCCGGGTCGTGACCGGACTCCAGCTTGGAGACGCGACCGGCGGCTTCAAGTGCTTTCGGCGGTCCGTCCTCGAGGCAATCCCGCTCGACCAGGTGCGGTCGAATGGATACGCCTTCCAGATCGAGATGAGCTTCCGGGCGGTGCACAGGCAATTTCGCATCACGGAGATTCCCATCGTTTTCGTCGACCGCACGGATGGGGAGAGCAAGATGTCCAAGCACATCATCCGTGAGGCGATCTGGATGGTCTGGCGCCTGCGCTGGTGGGCGCTGACCGGGAAGCTCTGATGGCAGGTCTTTCGTTCTTCAAGATGAGCGGGTCGGGCAACGATTTCGTCGTCGTCGACGCCCGCGAAGATCCGCACGAGGAGCTGCGGAACCCCGCCACGATCCAGAAGATCTGCGCACGTGGAACCGGGGTCGGCGCCGACGGCTTGGTTTTGCTCGCGGCGGAAGCCGGGGCAGATTTCCGGATGATCTACTACAATGCGGACGGATCGCGTGCCTCGATGTGCGGCAACGCCGCGCTGTGCTGCACGCGGTTGGCGTCCGAGCGAACCAGCAGGCCAGGCGTCGAGCTTCGATTCATGACCGACTCGGGCCTCGTCGGTGGCCGCGTGTTGAACGGGCGGCCGGAGATCGACCTGGCTCCTGTTTCCGCTGTCCGGGCCGAGGCGCCGGTCACCCCTGGC
>JAICUE010000402.1 GCA_025936015.1 Gemmatimonadaceae bacterium | reverse complement strand
TCCTGTTGAGATGTCGCACCGTTGAAGCGCCCTTGAAAAATCCTCGAGACGAGCTCCCGCATGCGTGTTCTCTCTTCGGCCCTGCTGATCGGCGCGGCATCGCTCGCCAGCGCTTGCGCCCCGCGCACGACCGTTGCCCCCGCGCCCGTCGCGACCGCGGCGAGCCATGAGGCCGAGCTCACCGTCGGCGAAGTGGCCACGCTCCGCCGCGGCAGGCGCTACTTCACGCTCCGCGACCGCCTGACGCAGACGCACGACTCGGGCACCGCTGCGGCACTCTATGCTCGCGCGGTTCTCGAGCACGCGATGAATCATCCCGCCGCGTCGAACGAAGCGCTCGCTCGGCTGCGCGCCGTACCGGGATTGCGCGATTCCGTGGTCGCCGACGCGTGGGAGCTCGAGATCAGCAACGATCTCCGGTTGGCCGACTATACGGCGGGAAGCAAGGCGATCGACAGCCTGCTCGCGCGCGGATTCCTTCTCGATTCCGTCCGCACTGCCGACGCGCACAATACCGAGCGGATCTTCCGCGCACTCGCGGGCGTCTCGCCACAGACGATGATCGCGACGGGACCGAGCGACGTGCCGGTGACCGATGGCCACATCCCGATGGTCATCAACAACTCGACGCGAAATTACGTCTTCGACACCGGCGCGAATCTCTCGACGATCATGCGCTCCGAGGCGACGGCCCTCGGGCTGCGCATCATCCCGGCCGGCCTCGACGTCGGCAGCTCGACGAGCGTCCGCGTGACCGCGGATCTCGGGATCGCCGACAGCTTGCGCATCGGCGCGATGCACTTTCACAACGTCGTCTTCCTCGTGCTCGACGATGCGCTACTCACCTTTCCCGATGGCTTTCGCATTCCCGGGATCATCGGCTTCCCCGTCATCGAGCAGATGGGCGAGATCCGGATGCGGCGAGCGTCGCTAGTCGTTCCGGCGACGCCGCCGCTGCGCGCCGAGCACAACCTGCTGCTCGACGAGCTGACGCTGCTCACCCTCGCGCACTGGGAAGGACGGCCGATGCTCTGCCGTCTCGATACCGGCGCGGGCCGGACGCAGGTGTACGAGCCGTTCTACAGCCGCTTCCGCGCCGCGCTCGACGCGGTGAGCGACACCGCGACACGGAAGATGGGTGGCGCCGGCGGGATCGTCCTGACACCGGTGCGCGTCGTGCCGAACGCGCGGCTCGTCACCGGCGACACCGTCGCCACCCTCAAGACCGTCGACGTGCTCGTCAACTCGATCGCCCGCGACGAGACCGAGAACTATCTCGACTGCAACCTCGGCCACGACGTCTTCGACCAGTTCGACGAGATGATCGTCAACTTCCGCGACATGGCCTACCTGCTTCGTTAGGCAGGCAGCTCACTCGGCGCGCGGCTCCTTCGGCAGCGTCTCCCACGTCGTCGAACCGCTGAGGTTGCGGTTCTCGGCGATGTCACCGATCGCGTCGCGACCCTCTTCGGCTTCACGCCGCAGCTCTTCCTGCAGCGCGCTCTCGCTCGCATCGGCCGACTTGCCCGCCGTATTGTCCCGATCGTTTGCCTTGTCGCTCATGATGAGATCCTCGAAAGAGATGTTGCGCGCACGTGTGCCGCGCACCGGTCATGAGGCGCAAGTGCCGGGCCGCGATTCGTCGAGAGAGCATCCCGATTCCTCGAAGCCCGGCCGGTGGCTCACGTCCCGCAGTTGATCCGGAAGTTGTCTTCGTATGTCGCGAGATTTCCGTCGGGCGTGATCGTGTAATGGAACATCAGCTGGGCGACCTCGTTCGGCGCGTTGCCCTTGCTCACGAGATTGAAGTGCATGATCGACGTCTGCTCGTCAGCACCGGCGTCCACGCTGTACTGGTCGTTGTCCTCTTCCGAGACGACGTACTCGACGCCGGTCGCCTGGTTCACGCCGGTGCCGGTGAGATTGCGATGAATCTTCACGTGGTAGCCGCCCGCGCCGTCGTTGGTCACGGATGTCACGAGGTGAAAGGTCGCCTCGATCGCGATGATTTCGCCGTTGCAGTCGTTGATCGCGACCGTCTGCGTCTGGAACTGGTCGTTTCGTATCACCGCCGCCGACGGCGTGAAAGCGTCGTTGGTTGCTGGTGACGTGGGCGCTTCGCAGGCCGCGAGCAGTACCGCGATCGCGAGCATGGCCGTGTGTCTCATCGCTCCCTCCTCATTGGACTCCGCATTGGCGGCGACCCGAATGGCCAGCGCCGGACGCAACGTCACGCCGTCCGGCGATGCACTCCATACGTCACGTGACGTAGCGTGATGCGGTTCACCACTGGCCCTTCCGCCGCGAGCCGCGCACCTTTGCGTCGATCGTGGCTTCCCGCCCGACGCTCGAGCTCGACTCCTCGTCCCTCAGCTCCGCTCCGCCATGCTCGCTGATCCATTGCGCCATGCGCGCCGCCTGTTCGTCGCCGCGTTCGCTCTCGTGCTCGCCGCCGGCTGCACGGGGTCGGGAAGCACGAAGCACAAAGACGCGACGAAGACGATCGGCGTCAGCCTCCTCACTCGGGAGCATGATTTTTATCAGCAGCTCGAGTCAGGGCTGCAGGACGCCGCTGCCAGGCACGGCTACAAGCTGATCATCACCACCGGCGACTTCGACCTCGCCAAGCAGCAGTCGGAGATCGACAACTTCATCGTCCAGAACGTGGACGCGATCATCGTCTGCCCGACGGACACCAAGGGGATCGCCCCGGCGATCGAGAAGGCGAACGCGGCGAACATTCCGGTGTTCACGGCTGACATCGGCGCCGAGGGAGGGAAGGTCGTCTCGCACATCGCCTCGGACAACGTCGCCGGTGGGCGGCTCGCCGGCGACTACCTCGCCAGGACGATCGGCGGCAAGGGGGACGTCGGCATCGTCAGCCAGCCGGAGCTCCAGTCGGTGATCGACCGTGAGGCAGGCTTCCGCGAGGCGATCGCGAAGTATCCCGGGATCCACGTGGTATCGACGATCAATGGCGCCGGGGTGCGCGACCGCTCGCTCAAGGCGGCCGACGACATGTTCCAGGCGCACCCATCACTCGACGCGGTGTTCGCGATCAACGACGAGACAGCGTTAGGCGTGCTCGCCAGCGCGACCTCGCACGGGATGACGAAGCTCGTCATCGTCGGCTACGATGCGGCGCCGGAAGCGTTGAAGGCGATCGCTGG
>JAICUE010000318.1 GCA_025936015.1 Gemmatimonadaceae bacterium | reverse complement strand
GATCAACCCGCAACTGTCGCAGATCCAGCTGCTGACGAGCCGCGCGCTGCTCGGCGGCGTCGTGGATTCGCTGAGTCTCCGGCTCCGCCCCGATTTTCATGGCTTCGCGATCCGGACGCTCACCGGCGTGGACGTCGCGCCGGGCGCACCGACGGACACTCTCCAGCTTTCCTTCGACACGAACGGCGTGGTTGCCCGCGGCAATCGCCGTCGGGCGAGCGCGCGCTACGGAAGTCCACTCCGGCTCGACGGCGTGACGTTCACCGTCACCGCGCAGCCGAAGGTGAAGCAATCGACATGGCTGGTGATCTCGCGCGAGTCGGCGATCGACCTCGTGCTGCAGAATCTCCGCGTGAGTCCGCGGCCGCAGACGGACGTCGTCGATGTGTCATACTCGGCGTACCGTCCGCGGATCGCCCAGGCGGTCGCGAACTCCGTCGTCGACGGCTACCGGGCGCAGGACCTCGACGCGTCGCGCGAGCAGGCACATCGCCGGCGTGTTTTCCTCGAGGGGCAGCTCGCCGAGACGGACGCGTCGCTCGCCGATGCGCAGCTCGCGTTGAGCGCGTTCCGCCGCCGCGCGCAGCTGTTCAGCGCCCGTGACAAGCTCACCGCGCAACAGGCGGATCTGATGTCGCTCGACACGCAGCGCTCGGCGCTCGTCTCGCAGCGCGGGATGCTCGGTGCATTGATGACGCAGCTCGAGGGGTCGAAGAACGCCGACATCAGCGGTGCACTTGCGGCGCTGATGGCGTCGCCGGAGCTCGCGGCGGATCCAGGAATCTCCACGCTGTACCGGCAGCTCGCGTCGCTGCGGGTGCAGCGTGATTCACTCACCACCGGATCGTGGAGCAGCCCGCCGTCGGATCCGGTCGTTCGTCGAATCGACGACCTCATCGCGTCGACGAGTTCCCACGTCGAGGATGCGATACGCGGGCATCTTGCCGGAACCGATGCCCGTATCGCGGCACTCGACCAGCTGCGCGCATCGACCGCGGCCGTGATCGAGGGGCTGCCGACGCTCGAGTCGGAAGAGGTTCGGTTGCTGCAGCGTGTCGCCTCGGTACAGACGCTCGCTGACGATCTGCGCTCCGAGTTCCAGAAGGCACGCCTCGCCGAGGCAATCGAGATCGGCCGCGTGTCGGTGGTGGATCATGCACCGCTTCCGTATGCCGTGGCCGGACTGCCGCGCGGACTGCAAGTCGTACTCGGCGTCTTCTTCGGCCTGCTCGCCGGCAGCGCGTTGGCGATCGTGCTCGAAGTGATGAACACCTCGATCCGGCGTGAGCAGGAAGTCACCGAGGCGTTGAACATCCCGAGCCTCGGCGTCATTCCACGCGCGAGCGACGGCGAAGTGACCGACGGACGCGCGCGCTTCGGCGGCATCTTCGGGTCACGGTTACGCCCGGCGCTGTCGCCGGGCGCCGGCGCGCCGGCGACATTGCCCTCGATCGGCGGCGAGGCGTATCGGATTCTTCGGACAAACCTTCTCTTCTCGAGCGACACGCAGGGACTGCGCACGCTGGTGGTGACGAGTGCGCTGCCGCAGGAGGGGAAGACCGTGATCGCCGCGAACCTCGCGATCTCCTTCGCTCGCGAAGGGATGCGGGTCCTGCTCATCGACGCGGACTTGCGGCGGCCGGCGATGCATCGGCTGTTCGGAATCGCGCGAAGCCCCGGGCTCGCGCAGGCGCTGGCGAATGGTGCCGCGCCGGACATGGTGACGAGCGAGACATCGATAGCGGGGCTGTCGCTCCTGCCGTGCGGGTCGCTTCCGTCCAATCCGACGGATCTCGTGCGCGGAACGCGCATGCGCGAGCTGCTCGAGACGATCGGCCGATCGTACGACCTGGTGATCATCGACACGCCACCGGTGTTACCGGTCGCCGACGCCGCGATCATCGCGGCGGTGAGCGACGGCGTGTTGATGGTCGTGCGGGCGGGAAAGACTTCGCGCGGGTTGACGCAGGAAGCGTGTGCACGGCTTGCCGCGGTGGGCGCGAACATCGTCGGTACGGTTCTCAACGATCCATCGGGCCGCAACGTCAGCTCGTACTCGTACGGCAGCGACGATGCGGAACTCGCTGCGGGGACCGCCGCGCACGCATGACGCCTGACGTTTCGCTTGCCGGGCAGCCGGAGGAAACGCGGGCGCGGCGCAGCGCCGGCCGCACCGAGACGACGATGGTCGCGGGACTCTGGATGAGTCTCGGCACGACCATCCAGGGCGTGCTCACCGTGCTCGTGCTCGCGGTGGTGTCCCGGCTGCTCAAGCCGGAGGACTTCGGCATGGTGTCGGCGAGTCTGCTGGTGGTGAACTTCTCGCTGATCTTCTCGCAGGTCGGAGTCGGGCCGGCAATCGTGCAGCATCCGAACCTGCGGCGCGAACATCTCGAGACTGGTTTCATCCTCTCGATGCTGTTCTCGTTCGTCTGTGTCGCGGTGCTGACCGCGCTCGCGCCATTCATCGCGGCAGTCGTGCACGCACCGAAGGTGACGCCGATCCTGCGCGCGCTCGCGTGGCTGCTGGTGCTGCAGGGGATCTCCGTGGTTTCCGAGTCGCAGCTGCGGCGGGCCCTCGAGTTCAAGACGATCGCATCGATCCGCGTGACGTCGTACGTATTCGGCTACGGTGGTGTCGGCATCGCCGCCGCGATGCTCGGCGCCGGTGCCTGGGCACTCGTCGCGGCGAGCACGATGCAGACGCTGATCAGCACGGTCATGCTCGTTCGCAGCCGGCCGCTGGTCTGGGGGACGAAGATCGATCGCACGGCATGGCGAGAGCTGGCGTCGTTCGGCGGGGGGTTCGCGCTGGCGCGGATCGGCAACTACGCCGCGGTCTACGGCGACAACAGCGTCACCGCCGCAACGTTAGGCGTGCGCGCGCTCGGTCTCTACGACCGTGCCTATCAGCTGATGGCGATGCCGGCCGGCGCGATCGGCCAGGTGATCGACGACGTCCTCTTTCCGGCGATGGCTCAGGTGCAGCAGGATCACGAGCGGGTCGGACGGGCCTACCGCCGATGCGTCGCCGCGGTCGCGTTGCTGACGCTGCCGGTGACGGGGCTGGCCGTGCTCCTCGCACCGGAGGTGTTCAAGGTACTGTTCGGCCCGCAGTGGACCGCGGCGATCCTGCCGTTCCGCATCCTCGCGTTAGGCACGCTCTTCCGCACCAGCTACAAGGTCAGCGACTCGCTGAGCCGGGCGATGGGCGCGGTCTATCGGCGTGCCTGGCGGCAGTGGATCTACGCCGGCTGCGTGATCGGCGGTGCGTGGGTGGGACAACATCGCGGGCTGGTCGGCGTCGCGATCGGGGTGCTGCTCGCCCTGCTGGTGAATTTCGTCCTGATGGCCGAGCTCAGTCTGCGCCTCGTGAGGATGAGTCATGCCAGCCTGGTGAGCGCCCACATCCCCGCCCTGCGGACGACCGCGCTCGTGCTGGTACCGGCGTGGATCGTCGTCGATCTCGCTCGGCCACTCGTGCCGCCGATCGCGGTGCTCGCCGCGGCGACTGTCTGCGTGATCGCGACGACCATCGGAATCTACCGGATGTCGCCGAGCTTCCTGCTTGGCGAGGATGGACGCTGGCTCGCGGCGCGGATCGACGTGCTCATCCGCACCCGCGTCGGGCGCCTGCTCGCGCGCCATCCGGCGCAGGTCCGCGCATGATCATGATCGCGTCCGGCGACTACACCGCGAGCATGACGAGCATCCGCGGTGTCGCGATGCGCCCGGCAGTCCCGGTCAGTGCGACCAACCGGAAGACGGCGGCGCTGATCTACGCGCTGGCGATCCTCTATCCGATTCATCGCACGCTCGGGGTCAACGTGAGCTTCGGCGACCCGATCGTCGCATTGCTTGCGGGCCAGGTGCTGTTCGGCTTCGTGACTGGCCGGGTGCCGATCCCGCCGTTCGTGCCGTATCTCGGGATGCTCGCGCTGACGGTGGTGGCCTCGCTGCTGGTGAACGCGATACTGCCTAACGCGTACTTCGTGGCCGCAGACGGCGTGACCGAGGCGATCAAGCTGCTTGCCGTCGTCCTGTGGCTGTTCGCGACCTTCTGGCTGCTGCGGGTCGACACCCAGCGCCGGTTCCTCAAGTTCGGCGCGACGTCGGTCGCGGTCGCGTCG
>JAICUE010000415.1 GCA_025936015.1 Gemmatimonadaceae bacterium | reverse complement strand
CCGGAGGAATTTCGCGCCGACATTCGCCATTCGAAGGCGGTGATCGAGGACGCGGCCGGGGTGCAGGTCGAGGGGTTCCGCGCACCGAGCTTCTCGATCGTGCCGGGACGCGAATGGGCCTTCGACGTCCTGCTCGAGGAGGGCTACTCGTACGACTCGAGCATCTTCCCGATCCGCCGTTCGGGATACGGATACCCAGGTGCGCCGACGGCGCCGTACACCATCGAGCGAAGCGCCGGGTCGCTGCGCGAATATCCGCTGACGACGCTGCGCGTGTTCGGACTCCGCGTACCGGCGGCGGGCGGAGGATATCTGCGGCAGTTCCCCCTCGGAGTGATTCGCCGCGCGTTCGTGCAGAGCGAATCAGAGGGAATTCCCGGCGTGTTCTACATCCACCCGTGGGAGCTGGACCCCGGGCAGCCGCGGCTGCCGGTGGGAACGCTGACGCGGCTGCGTCATTATCGCGGGCTCGAGTCGACCGCATCGCGCATCGACACGTTGCTGGGTGAATTCCGCTTCGCGTCGATCGCCGGTGGAGTCCCGGCGGCCCGGGCCGCGGCGTGACAGAGTGGGCAACCGCGACGGGTTCGACTCGGGTGGTGGACGCACCCGTCGTCGAGCCATTCGCCGGTACGGCAGGAGAGTGGGACGAGTTCGTCCGGGCGCAGGCCGGGTGGACGCATTTCCACCTGCATGGATGGTCGCGCGTGATGCGCGAGGCACTCGGCCACGAGTGTCTCTACCTCGGAGCTCGCGACGCATCTGGTGTGCTGGTCGGGGTGCTCCCGCTCGTCCGGGTGAAGAGCCCGTTGTTCGGGCACTACCTCGTGTCGATGCCCTTCCTCAACTACGGCGGGCCGTTAGGCAGCGTCGAGGCGGTGCAGGCGCTGGCCCGGACGGCAGCGGCCCTGGCGCGGCGCGACCGGGTGAAGCTGCTCGAGCTGCGCAGCCGGTATGAGCAGAACCTCGAGCTGACGGCGTCGCACCGGAAGATCACGACGGTCCTCGACCTCGCGCCCGGGGACGCGGACGCGGTGTTCAAGCGACTCGATCGGGGGATGCGCAACCGCATCCGGAAATCACAGAAATCGGGCGTGGTGGTGCGCTTCGGCGCCGACCAGGTTGCGGGATTTCACGCCGTATTCTCCGAGCACATGCGTTTCCTCGGAACGCCGACGCATTCGCGCCGGCTGTTCGAGACGATCGCCGCGGTCTTTCCCGCCGATTCGCTGTTCGCCTGCGCGTGGCTCGACGACGTTCCGGTCGCGGCGGGCGCAGGGTTCTTCTGGAACGGCGAGTTCGAGATGTCGTGGGCGTCGGCGCTTCGCCGTTATGACTCGCTCAAGCCGAACATGGGGCTGTACTGGGCGGTGATGGAACGCGTGATCGCCGCCGGATGCACGACCTTCAATTTCGGGCGCAGCACCCCGGACAGCGGGACGCACGAATTCAAGAAGCACTGGGGGAGCCGCGACGAGCCGCTCTTCTGGTACGACTTCAGCCCCGCGGGCAGGACGGTGACGACCCCGTCGCCGAAGGAAGGAGCGTATTCGTGGGGGCCGAAGATCTGGCGCAAGCTCCCGCTGCCACTGACACGGGTGCTCGGACCGCGCATCGTCCGGTTCATCCCGTGAGCGCGACGTTGCAGGCGACCGACCGCCTAACGACGGGCGCGACCGCGCCACCGCGCCGGGTGATCTACCTCCGCGACGACGACTACCCGTGGGACGTGCGCGCGGAAAAGATCTGCCTCGCACTCACCGCGGCGGGGCACGACGTTCACATCGTCGCGCACAACAAGGCGCGTGGCGCCGAGCGGGAGCGGCTGGCCGAGGGAACCGTGCACCGGATGCGGCGAGTGCGCTGGCTCCCCCCGCGCATCGACGCGGTGACCGCATTCCCGGCGTTCTTCAATCCGCGCTGGATCTCGCACCTGCGCCGTGTCGTGCGCGAGACGCGCGCCGAGGCGATCATCGTTCGCGACCTCCCACTCGCGCTTACCGCGCTCTGGTGTGGACAGCGGTTCGGAATTCCGGTATTGCTCGACATGGCCGAGAACTATCCGGCGATGACGCAGGACACCTGGGACGCGGGGCGTCAGCGCGCGATCGATCATCTCGTCCGGAATCCACGGCTGGTCGCGGCGATCGAGCGGAAGGTGCTGCCGCGGATGGACGCGGTGTTGACGGTAGTGGAGGAATCGGCGGAGCGAGTGAAGCAGCTCGGGGTGAGCGCTGAGCGAGCGTTCGTCGTCTCGAACACACCGCCAGCGGCGCGCGCGGAAGCGCGCGCGGTGCCGCGCGCGAGTGGGGCGGCGGGGCGTCTCGATCTCGTTTATCTCGGGCTGCTGGAGATTCCGCGCGGAATCGGGGAGCTGATCGATGCGGTCGCGCTGCTGCACGCGCGCGGGGTTTCGATCCACGCGACGATCATCGGGGATGGTCGCGACGCCGCGATCTTCCGCGAGCAGGCGAAAGCGCGCGAACTCGGGAGCGACGTCATCGAGTTCACCGGATACGTCGCGCGTGATGACGCGCTGCGACTCGTGTCTCGTGCCGACATCGGGATCGTGCCGCACCACGCCACCGCGCTCTGGAACAGCACGATCCCGAACAAGCTCTTCGACTTCATGGCGGCGGGGCTTCCGGTCGTGACGTCGAGTGCCGTGCCCGCCGCGCGGATCGTGCGCGAGACAGGCGCGGGCGAGGTGTTCCGCGCCGGTGACGCCGCATCGCTGGCCGATGCGATTCTCGCGCTCGACAAAACCGAAGCACGCATGCAGCGCGGTGAAGCGGGGCGGCGCGCGGTGCGCGAGCGGTACAACTGGGAGCGCGACACGAGCGAGCTGCTCGCTGCCCTCGGGCAGGTTACCTCGGTCGCCGAATCAGCGGCAGCGCGATGACGAGCGCGGTACGCGAGCGGGGAACTGCGTTCACCGCGCCGCCCGCGGCCGCGATGCCGGTCGCAGCGGTGGAAGCGCGTCCCGACTTGCTGCTCTACGCGATCGCGGCGGTGCT
>JAICUE010000576.1 GCA_025936015.1 Gemmatimonadaceae bacterium | reverse complement strand
GAACGGCGAGAGCGGGGATTGGGTGCTCGAGGCGGAAGGACATCCAGCCTCGTCGGGAGCGCTGCCGTCTCCGGACTACTCCATCGTCACGAACGACGTCTTTCGAGCGTTAGGCATCAGGGTGGTCGAGGGACGCGGTTTCGCGGAAACCGACGGCCCCACCGACCCGCCGATCATCGTCGTCAGCCGCGAGCTGGCGCGCACCTTCTGGCCCGGCGAGCGCGACGTGATTGGACGTCGGCTTCGCTTTGCCGGCGCCCCGCCCGATCATCCGCTACCATGGATGACGGTCGTCGGCGTCGTGGAGGACGTGCGTCGCGCGGCACTGAGCGCGCCACCCCGCCCCGCCTATTACGTGCTCAACACACAGTTCGCGAATTTCCTGCTCCCGCCGCCGGGGATGACGCTCGTCGTGCGAACGAACGGAGACCCCGAGCGGCTCGTGCGCTCTGCGCGCGCGGTGATCGCCGGTCTCGACCCGAACATCGCGGTCGCCAACCTTCGCACACTTTCCTCGGTGGTCGCAGGCTCGGTCGCCCGGCCGCGGTTCGCGGTCGCGGTGCTCGGTGCGTTCGGCCTGTCGGCGCTGCTGCTCGCGGTGGTCGGCGTTTACGGTGTCCTCTCCTACGCGATGACGCGACGCCGCCGGGAAATCGCGGTGCGGATGGCGCTCGGCGCGCAGCCGCGCTCCATCCGCAGACTCGCGATCGGCGCGGGACTCAGCCTCGCATCGGCTGGTGTGGCAGTCGGACTGATCGCAGCGCTCGCCGGCGGGCGGGCGCTGCGACCGCTGTTGTTCGAGATAAGTCCGTTCGATCCGGCGACGATCGCGGCGACGGGGGTGATGCTGCTGGCGGCGGCGCTGCTGGCCAGCTGGATTCCCGCGCGGCGCGCGACGACGGTGAGTCCGGCCGAGGTGCTGCGCGGCGAGTAGCAACCGAAGCGGTCGCGCGCTGCTCGCGCTGCAACTCGACGAGCGATTCAATGACTGCGATGGCCTCGATGACAGTGATGCCTGGAGCGTACACTGGTTCCTGCTTGCCGATGGAGTTCACTCGCTTGGCGCCGATCTCGAATTGGTGGACGCAGGCGACCACGACGCCGATGCCCGGAGCGAGCTTCTTTTTTGGTATAGTGGCTACGATCAGGACGGGTACACGGTGTTCTATGATGACTTCCGCCGACGCGCCGATTTCAGGTGGAGCTACCATTAGGCCAGCCGTGCTTCCGTTGCTGGCGCTTGTCGCGGGAGCCTGTGATCCAATTCGCTTGCGAGTCTCGAGTAGTGCGCCTTCCAGCAGCTTCCCAAGTGACCAACCCGAAACCCGCCGAGCTCCCCGTCCGCCTGTTCAAGGATGATGCGGCCTGGGAAGCATGGCTCGCCAGGCAGCACGACAACTCCGCCGGCCTCTGGCTGCGCATCGCAAAGGCCGGCTCGAACGTGAAATCGGTGTCGTACGCCCAGGCGCTCGACACCGCGCTCTGTTACGGCTGGATCGACGGGCAGAAGAAGGCGTTCGACGACGCGACGTGGCTCCAGAAGTTCACGCCACGCGGCAAGCGGAGCGTATGGTCGAAG
>JAICUE010000106.1 GCA_025936015.1 Gemmatimonadaceae bacterium | reverse complement strand
GATCGCGACGTCGATGGGCGATGTGGTCGGGATCCTGCGCGCGCGAATCGCCGACGCTCGATTATCGATGTCCCGCGGCAACCTGCCGCGGGCGGCTGAGATACTCGATGAGACGATCGCGCAGGCTCGGAGCGAATCGCTCGATGATGTCGTGGGCCTCGCTTTACACGAGCGATCGATCGTTGCGTACGAAGGCCGAGATTATCCGCGTGCGATCCGGTTCGCATATGACGCACTGCCAAAGTTGTCAGGGCAGTCAGCGCGCGACCGTGTGCTCGCAGATATCGCCGCGTCTTTTCTGGACCTCGGGGTGACTAGTGCGGCGCGCGATGCGTTTCTGGTGCTCGCCGCAACCGCGCAGGAACAGTACGTCCGTTGGACGGCGACGCTCAACCTGTTGGAACTGGCGGTGGTCGAGACGTGCGAACCGCGATTCGAGGTCTATCGCCGAGAATTAGCAGCGGTCGATCTGCCAAAGAATCTGGAAGTCGGCTTCTGCTTGCAAACCGGGAAAGGATACATGGCCTTCGGCCGCTTCGACCGTGCGCAACGAGCGTTGTCGCGTGCCGTCGAATTAGCGGCGAGCTACAGACTGAACCAGTTGCTGTTTTCGGCGGAGGAGAGCCTCCGCCAACTCGAAGGATTGCAGACCCCACGCCGAACTACGCCTGAATTTGCTGAGGCGACGCCTCCAGCATCCGTGGCGGATGTCGCCGAAGCTATACATCAAATGCGGGCGCTAGTGGGGGCTCACGGGTAGAAAATCAAAGCAGGGCCGGACTGTGAGCGGTCCGGCCCTGCTGCCCCGCGCTTCGGGAAGCTTACTTCACGCAGATCTGGCCGCCGGTCGACGTCCCGCAGTCATTCTTGTTCGGCGACGGGGCAACGGGGTTCGAGCAGGCGCTGACCACGAGGGCGGCTACGCTGAGGGCGAGAAGGACGATCTTGTTGCGACGCATGGTGTTACCTCGTGAGTCAGGTTGGGCGGCGAACTTTCTGCCGACAAGCTAGGGTCGCGAGGATTCGATGGAACGTGCATTTTGAGACCTCTGGGTGGTGATTTGTGACATGTAAACCAGGGCCTCTTTGGACGTCGTTGCGTATCTCCCGGCTCCGCTGCTGTCGCACCTCAGGATCGTGCTCGGTGATCAGCATCGGTTGACGCCGGTCGAAGGGTGGGAGGCACTGGAGGGCGTCGTCCGAAAAGCGGACGCGGATGTCGTCGTGCTCGATCCGACTCTACCGGGCACGGTTCGCGTCTCGGAGACGGCGCTGTTGCAGGATCGGTATCCGTCGCTGCGCGTCGTGGTCTACACGTCGCTGACGCCGAGTGCGATGCGGATGGTGGTCGAGCTGGCAAAGCACGGGGTGCAGCACGTCGTACTTCACCGGTTCGACGACGAACCGCGACGGTTCATCGATTTGCTGACGCAGCTGCCGGGACATGCACTCGGCGAGTTGCTGCTGGAAAAGGTGCACGGCGCGGTTGGGATGCTTCCCCCGCGTGTGGGGGGCGCGGTCGCTCGGATGATCCGGGCACCGCGGCACTACTCGACGGTGGACGATCTCGCTGCCGGGGCGGGAATGACCCGGCGGCAGCTCTACCGGGTGCTGGAAGGGGCGGGGTTCACTTCGCCACGGTTGCTCGTGCAGGCGGCGCGTGCGGTTCGCGCATTCGCCTTCCTGCGAGATCCTGGACGACTGCTGGAGGATGTGTCCGAGAAGCTCGGTTACAGCGAGCCACGCGTGCTGAACCGGGTAATGCTCGATCTGGTCGGAACACGGCCACTCGAAGCACGGCGGGCGATGAGCCCGCAGGAGTTCGTCGAGCGGGTCGCCGCGCGGCTGTTCGCGCCGGCTGTCGAGCTGGACGACATGTGATGGAGAGGACGGGATGCAGCAATACGGGAAGGGACATCGCGCACGAGTGCTCGTCGTCGACGACGAGCCGTCGATCTGCAAGGCGCTGGAGATCGCGCTGCGCCGCGCGGGCTACGACGTCGTCACCGTCGAAAACGGCGAGACCGCGACGAGCTTCGTCCGCGCCGAGCGTTTCGACGCGCTGCTGATCGACCTCCGCATCCCTGACATGCGCGGCGACGTCTTCTTCGAGCTCGCCGCCGCGCTTCAGCCGCAGCTGCGTACCGCGACGCTGTTCATGACCGGCGACATCACCGATCGCGCGGCGAAGCTCATCGCCGCCTGCAACTGCCCGACGCTGCACAAGCCGTTCGACCTGCAGGACGTCCTCGACGGCCTGCACGCCGTCCTCCCGTCGTCGGCGCACACCGCCAGCGCCTAACGGCCCGCGGTCCCGGTCTCTTCTTCGAGCTCCGTCCACCTGGCAACGGCGCGGCGGAGGTGGGGGATGACGATCGAGCCGCCGACGACGAGGCCGACGCTGAACGCTTCGAACGCCTGTTCGCGGGTGATCCCTTCTTCCTGACAGCGAACGACGTGATAGGTGATGCAGTCGTCGCAGCGAAGCACCATCGACGCGACGAGCCCGAGCAGCTCCTTCGTCTTCACGTCGAGCGCACCTCCTTCGTAGGCACGGCCATCGAGGTTGAAGAAGCGATTGATGACCAGGTTGTCCTCGCCGAGGATCTCGGCGTTCATTTTCTCGCGAAAGGCGCGGAAATCGGCGAGTGAGCCGCTCGCGTTGCTTGACTCATCCTTCATACGGACCAGTTGCTGAGAGTGGTGATTGCCTTCTCGAGCGCCTCGCGCTGTTCGGCGCGGGTGGCGCGGGTGAGCAGGTCTTCGTACGTCCGGATTGCGAGAGCGAGGGCGTGCTCGTCACTCTCGGCGCCGGCGAGCGAGGCTGCGTTGTCGGCGAGTAGGGCACGGGCGAGGTCGTCGTCGTGAAAGCGGTCGACGACCTGCTGCCAGCGTGCGACGCGCGCGCGCGGATCGGACTCGGCGAGGGCCCAGAGGTGCCAGGCCGCGCGCACCGATGGATCGGCCGCGATCGCGCGGCTGGCCAGCTCACCGACCACGTCGCCACCGCGGCCGTGCAGCCAGTAGGCATTTGCCAGCGCGACGAGCGACGGTGCATCGTTAGGCCGGAGATCGACGATCCGCTCGTACAGCGGGCCGGCGATCTCGGGGCGGTCGCGATAGGGACGAGCGGCCTCGATGAGGCTGTCCGCGTCCGCGGCGGCAGCAGTGGTTTGCAGTGTGCGGATGAGAACCGGGAAATCGGCGCTCTGCTCGAACGCGCGGACCGCGGCGGCAACCGCGGCGGCGACATGTGCGGCAGTGGGTGCGTCGGCGCCGGCATCAGGCGCTGAAGGCGAAATCATAGGATCAAAGCTAACCGACGATGCGACGGTGCACATCGCACCGCCAATCCGGAATCGACCGCCATGTCATCGTTGTCAACACGCTCGCTCGAGATCGGCGCCGTCTCGCCGTCTGACGCAATCGTCGCACTGCTTCGCGAGGCAGTCGCGGCGGCGTTGCCAACCGCGCACTTCGCGCACGCGACGGCCGAGGCGATGGCGAAGCTCGTCGACTGCTCGCTGATCTTCATCGACGCGACCAGCAACGACATGGACGCTGGAGAAATCGCGCAGCGCCTTCGCGCGGGTGCCGCGCGAGCGTCGCTCGTGTTCATAGTTGGGACGCAGGATGAAACGCTGGCGACGCGCGGCGCACGGGTCGGCGCGCTGCAGCAGATAGAGCTGAGCAGGCTCGGACCGGCGATGGCGGACACGATCGAGCGCGCGGTGGCCGGCGACGGATGGAGCGACGAGATGGAGGGTGCGCGCGATGAGATCCGGCTGACGCAGCGGCTGCTCGCCGCGGGAGAGATCGCGCTCGGATTGCAGCATGCGATGAACAACCCGTTGACCGCGGTGCTCGCGGAGGCGCAGCTGCTCGAGATGGAGCCGCTGCCTCCTGAGACCGCGACGGCGGTCCGGCGTATCATCGAAAGCACGCGTCGAGTGGTCGCGCTCGTACGGAAGCTGGACGCGGTCTCCCCGAGGAAGGGCGGTTGAAGTTCGATCCGGGCATGAACTTCGCTTCGAAGGGACGGGGCGCGAACGCGACCTTGAAAGGTCGCGGGTTGCGCGAATCGAATCGGGATGCGATGTTGGAGCATCTGTGGCGGGCCTGATGGCGCTGCCGCGGACCAGCCGAGGATCGTGAAGCGCTAGCGGCGATTCCCGTTGAAGAATTGGCTGGTTGGATGTGGCCCCGCGTCGCTGACGATGTGGAGACGCCGCTCCGAGCAGAGACGCAGACCGGACGAGCGCGTGGGCGATTTCCGCGCTGATCACCGGCAGCACGAGACGCGTGCGGTGGCACGCGGCAGGATCCCCGCACTTGAGAACGACCGCGCGCCCGGCGCGCAGGCATAAGCTCGACATTCGCAACAGACACTCGGCGCGCCCTGGCGCGCAAGCACGCACAAGGATCCGGCGCTTCGCTGCAATGCGCCCTATGGTGCGAACACCACATCGACGCGCGACCAGCTTCTCCGCGAGCGAGCACGATCGCGCGCGCTCCACACCCCAGCAACACTCCTTCACCATGATCGCTGCATGAACGAACGTCGTCGTCCCGCCCGCCGCGGCCGAGGCCCGCGCCCGGCCAACCCTAACGCTGGTGGTGATGTGGGCGAGCCTAATCCATATCGCGACGCCGATGGCGCCGACACCGGCAGCGACGCGGGCGGGGGTGCCGCCAACACTCGCCTCGATTCGAATGGTGGCGAACAGTATGCGCCGCCGGAGCGAGTCGAACGGAGTGAACGGCCGGAACGTCCTGATCGTGCAGAACGGCCCGATCGGCCGGAGCGGAATGAACGCGGTGGGGGTGAAGGCGACGGAAACGCCGCGCGGGAGACCACCGGCTCGCCGGATGCGAGCGGGGTCGGACCCGGAGCATCGTCTCGCGACGAGCCGCAACGCAGCGATGTGAGGCGCGACGAGATGCCTCCCCGCGAAGGAAATGCAGGTGGCGGAGGACGACCGCAGGGCGGCCGCGGCAGGCACCAGCATCCGCGCGGGCGCGGGCCGGGTGGACAGAACCATTCCAACAACGGCAACCGCGACGGCAACGTCCAGGGAGACCGCGACGGCAATCGCGACGGAGGGCGGCGAGGTCGCCGCAATCGCGGCCGCGGACCGAGGCGCGGGGGCGAGCAGCAGGATCGTGGACCGGTGCTTCCGGTCGTCGCCGATTCGGAAACGAAGGGCTGGTTCGATCTTGGCCGCGACGGCGGATACATCCGCCGCGCAGCCGGCAGCTATCTCGCTGAGCCAGGCGATGCATTCGTCCCGCTGCCGATCGTTCGACAGATCGGACTGCGGCGCGGAGACCTGATCGAGGCCACGACCGGTCGGGACCAGCGTGGGCGCACCGTGGTCGCCGAGGTGAAGTCGGTCAATGGCGACGAACCGGCAAACGCCGCGCGCCGACCCGACTTCGCGACGCTGACCGCGTCGTACCCCGAGCGGAAGCTGTTCCTCGAGACGGGTCGCCCAGCGAAGGGCGGCAATGAGCTCATTCGCCGGGCGATCGACCTGATCGCGCCAATCGGATTCGGCCAGCGCGCCTTGATCGTCGCGCCGGCGCGAGCGGGAAAGACGACGCTGCTGCACGCGATCACCGAGGGGGTCGCACTCAACCATCCGAACGCCGTGCTGCTGATCCTCCTCGTGGACGAGCGTCCCGAGGAGGTGAGCGAGGCCATCTCGTGGGAAGTGGGCGAGGTGATCGCGTCGAGCTTCGACCAGCCGGCGGCGCGCCACGTCGAGGTGACGGACATCGTGCTCGAGAGGGCGCGGCGTCTCGTCGAGCAGGGGAAGGACGTCGTGATCGTGCTCGACTCGCTCACGCGGATGGCCCGGGCGCACAACACGGCGGAGCGCGGGACGGGCCGAACGCTGTCCGGCGGCCTCGATGCGCAGGCGATGGCCAAGCCGAAAGCGTTCTTCGGGTCTGCCCGCGCGATCCCGGCGTCGTCCGGGGGTGGCTCGCTCACCATCATCGCGACCGCGCTCGTCGAAACGGGTTCGCGGATGGATGACGTGATCTTCGAGGAGTTCAAGGGCACCGGCAACTCCGAGATCAAGCTCGATCGATCGCTCGCCGAGAAGCGGATCTATCCGGCGATCGACATCGCGACGAGCGGGACGCGGCGCGAGGAGAAGCTGTTCCGCCCCGACCAGCTGGACGCGGTGTACACGCTGCGCCGCGGCCTGAGCCAGATGCCCCCGCAGTCGGGGATGGAGTGGCTGATCAAGCGCATCGCGGGGACGCAGAATAACGATGCGCTCCTATCGGGCTTGTGACACTGCGATGAGAGATGAGTGAGACGACGATCAAGCGATAAGAGGAGAGGACAAGCGGGATTGGGAGGGCGCGCCGGGTAGACCGGCGCGCCCTTTTTTTGGCGCTAATCCGGCCCGTCGCTTGCACTTGAGGCCGGGTGCCATGACGATCCGCAACGCTCTCTGGGCGCTGGGGGCAGCGATGCTGCTCGCCCGGCCTTCAATTGTTTCCGGCCAGACCGCGAAGAGCGATCAGCTCGAGGCGCCGGAAGTCATCAAGCTGTCGATGCGCGGGGTGAAGGCGTTCGACAAGTCCGACCTGCAGCAGAGCATCTCGACCGAGGCCTCGCACTGCAGAAGCCTGATCCTGACGCCGATCTGCTGGATCACGAAGTCGAAGGCCGTGTACGCGCACTTCTTCCTCGACCGGACGGAGCTCGCGCGCGATGTGCTGCGCATTCGCGTCTTCTACTGGAAGCGCGGCTATCGGGAGACGACTGTCGACACGGTGGTGACGCCGGTGGCGGGGGGAGTCGGGGTCACCTTCCGCGTGCACGAGGGGGAGCCGACCCTCATTCGCAAGATCGCGATCGGACCGCCGACATCGACGCTGTCGGCGAAGGACATTCGCGGGGCAGTGCGCGTGCATGTGGGGAAGCCGCTCAACCTGCTCGCGCTCGATTCATCGATCGTGAACATCAGCGACAAGCTGGCGAACCGTGGCTACGCCGACGCGATCGTCCGGGTGGACACGGTGGTCGTGTACGACACGACGCACTGGGCCGACGTCGCGATCTCGGTGGACCCGCGCTGGCTGGCGCGGATCGGGGAGATCCGCATCTCGGGGACCGACGAGGTCTCGGACGGCACGATCCGTCATTCGCTGGTGCTGCACGAAGGCGAGATCTTCAAGCGGTCGGACGTGATCGAGAGCCAGCGGAATCTCTACGAGTCGCAGCTCTTCCGGCACGCGGCGATCGTGATTCCGCCGCAGGGCGACAGCATCAAGATCATCGAGGTGGCGGTGCGCGAGGCGCCGATGCGGGCGGCGCGAGTCTCCGGCGGGTTCAACACCGTCGACTTCGTCCAGCTGCAGGGGCGCTTCCAGCACTTCAACCTGTTCGGCGGCGGGCGGCAGCTCGACGTGCAGGGGACGTTAGGCAACCTGCTGGCCGGGCAGCTGAACAACACCGGGATCTTCCGCGACCCGCTCGGCAACACCGGCAGCGACCGTTCGTTGTTCGAGCAGCCGACGTGGCAGCTGAGCGCCGACATCAAGCAGCCGTGGTTCCAGAGTGCGCGGAACACGATCGGGCTCGGCGTGTTCGCGCACCGGCGGGCGACGCCTAACGTCTTCATCGACCGCGGCGAGGGCGCGCAGGCGACGTTCACGCGTGAGGTGCAGCTGCGGGCGCCGGCGAGCGCGACGTACCGGTTCGAGTTCACCCGGATCGAGGCGGGGGACCTCTACTTCTGCGTCTACTTCGGCGTCTGCGACAACGGGACGATCGCGGCGCAGCGGAAGCCGCAGCGGCTCTCGCCGGTGACGCTGACCGGACAGGTCGACCATACCGACCAGGCGTTCTCGCCGACGAAGGGGATCCTTGGCAAGATCGAGCTGGAGCACGCGTCGGCGTTCACGGCATCCGACTACCGCTACAACCGGGCAACGGCGGACATCGCGACGTACATGAAGGTGCTGCGGTCGAGCGTGCTCGCGCTGCACGCGCGG
>JAICUE010000498.1 GCA_025936015.1 Gemmatimonadaceae bacterium | reverse complement strand
GGCGCGCGTCCACTTCCGCGGCCACGTCAATCGCCACCTTCGCGGATTGATGTTCGAGGGCGATGAACCGGCGCCCCGCGGCGCAACGTTAGGCGACACGGCCGGCAAGTCGGTCGGCGACGTTCGCAGCGGCGCGTCCTCCCCGCGCCTCGGCGCGATTGCGCTGGCAATGGTCCGCCGCGAGGTGGAAGCCGGCTCGATGGTCACCGTCACCTGGGATGGCGGCCGCAGCGAGGCGCGGCTCGTTCGTCTCCCGTTTCCAGTCTGACCACCGACGCGTGCGCCGCGCGATGACGGCGTCAGGATGAGCGGACACGCGCTCGTCACCGGAGCGACGGGGCTGGTCGGGTCGCATCTCGTCGAGCAGCTCGCCTCCGCGGGGTGGAACGTGCGTGGGCTCGTCCGCGACCCGCGCAGCGCAGCCTGGATCCGCGAGCTCGGCGCGTCCGACCTGATTCGCGGCGACGTGCTCGATCCCGAATCGTTCGCCAGCGCTGCCGCCGGGTGCGAGGTGATCTTTCATACCGCGGCCGCGATCACTCCAGCGGTGGACGACTGGTCGTCGTACCGCGCGACCAACGTCGGCGGCACCGAAGCGGCGATCGGCGCCGCGCGGTCGAGTGGGGCGCGACTGCTGCACGTCAGCAGCGTCGCCGTCTATGGCCCGCACGGCCGCTACCGCGCCGACGGCCAGGCGACCACTGAAGACGCGCCGATGCCGGAGATTCCCGAGCACGCGTTCTACGCACGCTCGAAGCGGGAGTCCGAGCAGCTCGTGCTCGCCGCGCACGAACGTGGCGAGATCTGGGCGACGGCGATCCGTCCCGACGTGATCTATGGGAGGCGGGATCGGCAGTTCATCCCCCGCATGGCGACGCTGCTCTCGCGCCTGCACGCCTTCCCTCTCCCTGGCGGCGGGAGGAACACGCTCGCGATCATCAACGCCGCGAGCGTCGCCGACGCGGCGATCCGCGCCGCGACAAGCGACGTCGCTGGAGGCCGCGCCTACAACGTCGCCAACGAGGGCCCGACCACGCTGCGGGAGTTCGTCGCCCTCGCCGCGGTCGGACTCGGCACCACCGTCATCCCGCTTCCCCTACCGTTAGGCATCCTCGCCTTCGGCCTCGCCGCCGCCCAGCGCAGCTGGGCGACGCTGCACCTTCCCGGTGCGACGATCCTCCAGCACGCCTCGCTCAACTTCGTCTCGCGCGACAACCCCTTCTCCAGCGCCCGCGCCGAGCTCGAGCTCGGATGGCATCCGGTGGTCGCCCCGACCGACGCGATCCCCGACGCGTTTCGCTGGTGGCTCCGCGAACATCGCCGCTGAAGCGAGCGGCGCTCGATTGCCGTCGCTCGGGAAGAACCGCGACAGCATCAACCACAGAGTTCGCCGAGGACACGGAGGACCCGACCAGGATGATTGGTTGCACCAGCGCCGGAAAGCTTTGGGGCAAGCCGGGCGAGACCATCTCTCCCCGCTTGCCCCAAAGCTGTTATGGCCGGCGCGTGCCGAGCTCTCCCGCCGAGTAGTTCTCTGTGCCCACTGTGTCCTCTGTGGTAAAATGCAGTTGCCGTGTGCCGTTACCGTTAGGCACCCACCAAAAAACGCGGGGCGCGACAGTGATGTCGCGCCCCGCGTTGTCCAGCGAACTTCGACGGTTACGGCTTCTTCGTCGTCGTCGTGGTGGTGGTCGTCTTCGTCGTGTCCTTCTTGGTCGTATCCATCTTCATCGACGTGTCCATCTTCATCGACGTGTCGGTCGCGGCCGGGGCCGGCGCGAGCGTGGTGGTGTCGGTGACGGTCGTGTCCTTCTTGGTCGTGCAGGCGGCGATCACGAGCACTGCGGCAACGAGGGCCAGGCGCTTCATTACTGTCTCCTTTTGGGCGTGAGATTCCTCAACGCGTGGTCCGTGCACACAATGGTGCTCGGAAGTTTCAGTCGGCACGAAAGGTACGGCAATCGGCTTTTCTGTCAAGACCGATCTGACGCCCAACTCCTGCTATGGCAACAGGTTGTTCTGACGAGGCCGTTCATTCCGGTCGAGCGTCCACTCACCGTCGCCGACAATTGCGCCAGCGCGGCGGCCGCCAAGTTCTAAAACGTTATGGCGTAACCCTTTAGCATTGGTTATCCTGCGGTGCCGACCCTCG
>JAICUE010000149.1 GCA_025936015.1 Gemmatimonadaceae bacterium | reverse complement strand
CGATCAGCCCCGCGGCGAGCTCGCGGGTGCGGGCGAGCATCGCGAAGTTCCTGTCATCGTCGACGCGAAAGGGCTCGGCGCGATCGGCGACGACCTCGGCGCTGGCGGCAATCGCCCGCTGGGTGAGCGGACCGGTGGACGCGTTGTTGAGGTAGACGCGATCGGAGCGATCGGCCCACGGGAATTCAGCGGCGCGGAGCGCGGCAACGTCGAGAGTCACCGTCGGACAGCAGTCAGGGAACGAGTGAGCGGTCGGCGGCGGCGGTATGCCGGCGGAAGCGCGGGTCGAGCGCATCGCGCAGCGCATCGCCGAGCAGGTTGAAGCCGTGCACCGCGGCGCCGATCGCGACGCCGGGGAAGAGCGACGTCCACGGCGCGTTGCGAAGCTGGGAGAGGTCGCGTCCCTCGGCGATCATCGAGCCCCAGCTCGGCGTCGGCGGGGCGACGCCGAGTCCGAGAAACGAGAGCGCGGCCTCGGCCATGATCGCGCCGGCGACGCCGAGGGTGGCGGCGATGACGACCGGCGCGACGACGTTAGGCAGGACGTGGCGAACGACGATCCGGACGTCGCGCGCGCCGAGGGCGCGGAGCGCCTGGATGTACTCGAGCTGGCGGACGACGAGCACCTGGCCGCGGACGATGCGGGCCATTCCCGCCCAGCCGACGACGCCGATGGTGAAGAGGACGACGCCTAACGACGGCTGGAGCGCGGCGACCATCGCGACGAGGAGGAGCAGCGTCGGGAAAGCGAGGGTGACATCGGCGAGGCGCATGACGACTTCGTCGGTCCACTTGCCGTAATACCCGGCGACGAGACCGAGGGTGACGCCGATCGAGATCGCGATCATCTGGGAGAAGAAGCCGACGGCAAGGGAGATGCGCGCGCCGTAGACGAGTCGCGCCCAGACGTCTCGTCCCTGGATGTCGGTGCCGAGCCAGTGGCTGAACGACGGATGCCGCAGCTGCTGGAAGAGATCGACATGCAGCGGATCGTAGCGGGCGACGAGCGGCGCGGCGATCGCGGCGAGAATGAGCAGCGTCACGACGGTCACGCCGCCTACGGCTCGCGGGTCGCGAGCCAGCCGATACCAGAGCGATCGTCTCATGCCGACCGCAATGTCGCGCTCGCGCAGCGCGATTTCCAGCGCGGCGACGGACCGCGGTCAGCGCGACGGATCGCGGAGCTCCTCGGGCGTGCCCGGCGGCTGGCGGCGCCAGCGACGGTGGTGCCAGAAATACTGTTCGGGTGCACGGCGCACCCAGCGCTCGAGGGTGCGGGTGTACGCCGCGACAATCGCGTCGACGTCACGTTCGCGATCGCCGGTGTCCTGGACTGTGATCGCCTCGAAGCTCATGCGATAACGGCCGTTCGGCTGGCGCAGCGCACATCCGAAGACGACGGGTACTCCGAGGCGGAGGGCGAAGACCGCTGGACCGCGCGGTGTTTTCGCCGGCATGCCGAAAAACGAAACGAACGTCGATGCGAGACCGAGCACGCCCTGATCCGAGAGAAACGCAACCGCCCGCCCTGCCCTGATCGAGCGCGGAGTACGGCGCACCGCGTCGGAGTCGTGAACGACAGCCATTCCGAGCTTCTCCCGTGTGCTGGTGAGGTAGCGGTCGAAGAGCGGGTTCTCCATGTGCCGGGCGACGACGTCGAGCGCGACACCGCGGGCCGCGACGTAGGCGCCGGCGAGCTCCCAGTTGCCGAGGTGCCCGGTGACGAAGATCAGACCTTTCCCTGCACTGATCGCCTTCTCGACCGCGGGCCAGTTGTCGACGCCGTCGAAGAGCGCGAGCACTCCGTCCCGGCCGATGGTGGGGAGAAGCGCGGCCTCGATCGACGTGCGCCCGAGGTTCTCGTAGGACGCGCGGGCGATCGCGAGCACTTCGTCGTGGCCGAGGCCGGGAAAGGCGGCAGCGATCTGCCGCTCGACGACCCGGCGCCTGATGCCCAACGGTGAATAGCCGAGCGCCCCGAGCTTCGCACCGAAATCCGAGGCGCGCCGCCAGCCGGCGGCGCGGAGCGTCCCGATGACGCCGCGCAGCGCTCCGTACTGGAGGCGATGGCGAAGGTTCGCCGTCGCGTCGTCGTCGCTCATCGCGCAGCCACCTGTTCGGCAAAGGCGCGAGTCTCGCGACCGACGCGGGCCCAGTTGTAGTGCGACTCGACCGCGGCGCGCCCGGCTCGGCCCATCGCTTCGCGGCGCGCAGGATCGGTGAGCAGGGTGCGAATCGCGTCGGCGATCGCCTTCACGTTCTCGGGAGGAACGACGAATCCGGTTTCGCCGTCACGCACCGCGGAGCGTACGCCGCCCGAGTCGCCGGCGACGGACGGCGTCCCGCTCGCCGCGGCCTCGACGAAGGAAATCCCGAACCCTTCGACGTTGATGCCGCGATCGAGACGCGACGGTCCGACGTAAACGGTGGCGGTGGCGTACGCCTCGGCGATTTCCGAATCGGTGAGCATTCCGGCGAAAACTACCCTGTCGCCGACGCCGAAGGAGCGGGCGAGCGCCTCGAGCCGCGCGCGATCGCGGCCGCCGCCGACGAGGAGATAGCGGAGGCCTGGGAAGTCGGGTGCGAGCGCAGCGAGCGCTTCGACCGCCTTGTCTTGCCCCTTGTGCGGGACGAGGCGGGCGATCGTGAGCAGCAGCGGTCCGCTGCCTAACGCGAAGCGCTGGCGCAGCGCGCCGGTGTCGCGATCAGGACGAAAATGTGTCGGGTCGGTGCCCAGATCGATCGCGGCGATCGGAGGCGCGCGGCGCACGCCGATCGCGCGGAGAAGATCCTCCGTCACGCCAGCGGTCCAGCGGGAGTTGGCAACGATGCCGGCGGCATCGCCGAAGATGCGGCGCGCGGCGCGGCGCTTGAGCCATCCCTTCGCCTTGACGAGCTCGCGGAGGACATCGCCGCCGTTCACGTACACGAGATACGGTGCGCCCGTGCGCCTGGCCGCCCACCAGACCGCGTAGCCGACCGGGCGCGCGTTGCCGCAGTGAAGCACGTCGTACGTCTCGCGCCGGGCGATGAGCGAACGCGCCCAGCGAAGCTGGTTGGTGATCACCTTCGCCTGCGCGAAATCGAAGCGCTCGCGCGAGATCGGAAAACGCTCCGCGGCGTCGACTGCAGCGCTGCCGGGGAACGCGACGGTCGACACAGCGATCTCGCCGGGCGGGAAGTGCCGGCAGAGCTCGACGTGGCGGCGGGCCATGCCGCCGCTGTCGGGAGGAAAGTCCTGGGTGACGAACAAGTGCCTCACGATACGCCTCGCGCGAACCGATCCGTCATAACGGCGGGACGTAGGGCGCGCCGGTCAGGAAATGCGGCACCCGCTGGTCGTAGGTGTGATGTTCGCGGACAAAGCGCTCGCCGGCGACGCGGATCCGTTCGCGCTCCGCCGGGTGACCGAGAAAGTGCTTCGCCCGGCCGATGCATTCGTCGAGCGACTGGTACCAGATGCAGTGTTCGCCGTCGGCGAGCATCCGGTCAGCATCCCGCCCGCCCTCGCCGAGGTAGCACCCGCCGGCGAGGATCGCGATGAACATGCGGTCGGTGTAGAACGGGTTGCCGCGTGCGGCAGCGGCGGTGATGCCTAACGTCAGCGCGGCGCTCGAGCAGACGGCGGCGAAGTCGCGCCCCTCGACCGGATGCCCCGCCCATCTGATCCGGTCGCTCCACTGCGACCAGCCGAGTCCCCAGACGCGCAGCCCGACGTGCTCGGCGAGGGCGACGAGGAACTTCGCCCGGTCGGGGTCGTAGCCAGTACCGAGGAAGGCGACGTCGGCGGCGACAGCGGGGTCGGGGCGCACTGGAACGATGTCACGGTCCCCGGCGAATGGCAGGTGACGCGCATCGTAGCCCATCGCGCGCCATTCCTCGACGAACGCCGGGAGCCAGAGGCGCGACGCGATGCCGGCGGCCGCGGCGATGTGGCGGATGTCATCGCGCGTCTCGATGTGCGTGAACCACTGCGCGTCGCTGTACCACATCGCGTTGTCGCGATCCTTCACCAACGCGGCGACGGTGTCGAGCTCGAGGCCGAGGCATTTCGACAGCAGGACGAAGTCCGGGCGGAAGCGGGCGGCGCGAAAGCGCACCCAGCGCTGCGCGGCGCCGCGGCCAACGGTCCGCGCGAGCCGCCGGTCGTCGAGCAGCAGGGTGCGGTGGCCGGCGCGAGCGAAGGCGCGGGCGAAGCAGGACTCGATGCGCCAGTGCCGGCGGCTGCCGACGATGAGGATGCGCACGCCTAACGGTCGCGGGCGGAAAAGCCGGTGCCCATCGCCCAGAGCCGCGCGTACTTCGCGCCGACGCTCATCGCGGCGAGGACGGCGAGGACGAGGCCGTGCGCGCCGTCGAGGCATCCGCCGCGCAGCAGGTACATCGCGACGAAGCGCGCCGGCGGACGGACGAGCACGTCGACCGCGGTCGCCCGGCGGCCGCGCGCGTGCTGCTGCTCGGCCCACCAGCGACTGTAGCGCGTGAACTTCTCGAAGTACTCGTTCAGCGAATCGTAGGTGTAGTGGAGCATCGGCTGCGCGAGCACGCCCGGCGGCGCATGCGTGACGACGTGCTCGTGCACCGGACGCTCGTCGTAGCGAAGCGTCGAGCGGAAGAGCCTCACCGGCCGATCGCGCTCCCAGCCGCCGTGGTTGATCTCGCGGCGGAGAAAGAAATTGCGGCGCCGCACGCGATACGAGTCGGCGGCGGGTCGCTCCACCGTCGCGGCGATCTCGGTCGCGAGCTCGGGGGTGCAGCGCTCATCGACGTCGAGCACGAAGATCCAGGGCTGGGTCGCCCGGTCGATCGCGACGTTGCGCTGGGCGCCGATGGTCCGGAAGGGGTGGGCGAAGACGCGCGCCCCGGCGTGCTCGGCGAGCGCGAGGGTGTCATCGATCGAGTCGTTCTCGACGACGATCGTCTCGGCGGCCCAGTCGATGACGCTGGCGATGCAGTCGGTGATGTGGGCGCTGGCGTCGCGAGCGGCGATGACGACCGAGACCGGGGCGCGGCCCTGTTCGGCGACCGCGCTCACCGTCAGGTCACCCACTTGCTGCGGTCGCGCGCGGCGTCGGTGACGCGCGCGAATGCATCGACCATGTCGGACTCGCGGAAGTCGCGAGCGACCCGGACGTGGGCGGCGTTGCCCATCGCGGCGCGGCGCTCGTCGTCGGCAAGGAAGCCGGTGACCATCGCGGCGGTGGTCGGCGCATCGTTAGGCGGCAGCAGGATCCCGCCGATCCCGTCAGCGACGTAACGCTGGGCCATCGCGCTGCGCTCGGCGAGCACGGGAACGCGAAGGGCCATCAGGTCGAGGAAACCGTAGGCCGCGTCGTCGCTCGACGCGACCACCCAGCCGATGTCGGCTGCCTTGAGCACGGAGAGGCGATCCTCGCGATCGCCGAGGTACGACACCATCGGCGTGATCCCGAGGGCGGCGGCGTGCATTCGCAGCCCCTCGTCATCGGAGCCGGGACCGACGAGCACGAGGCGGAGATTGGGATGGCGTGGCGCGAGGAGGCCGATCGTGCGAAAAACGTTGGCGACGCGCGAGCGCGCGGTCGGATCGTAGAGGCAGGCAATCAGCCTGGTCGCGGCACCGCCAGCGCCGACTGTCGCGCGGTCGACGGCGATGACGTTGGCGTAGTCGTCGATGTCGACTCCGACGTCGGCGCGGACGGCGCCTAACGCGCGACTGGGAAGGGGCGGCGCGGCACGGAGCTCTTCCTCCGAGGGGAAGACGAAGCCGGTCGCGGCGAGACGGCCGCCGAGCCGTCCGCGCCAGTGCATCGCAAGGGTCTCGCCGACGCGTACGCGCCTGACGACGGCCCCGCGATCGGCCATTCGCGTCGCCGCGGCGGCGATGAGTGCATCGCGCTCTCCGTGAACGAACACGACCTCGACGAAGCGGTCCTCGAGCACGCGTCGAAGGCGGCGGGCCGCGCTGCGCCAGAATCCGCCGAGCTCGATCGCGACGGTCTCGACGCCTGACGATGCGAGCCGCTGCTCGACGGCGGTCTCCGGCTGGCAGACCGCGGTGACCTGGTAGCCGCGCGCCGCGAGCCCGCGTGCGGCGGCAACGAACACGCGCGCCGAGCCAGACCAGGCGGCATCGCTGACGACGAAGATGGCGCGCATCAGGCGTCGACCGAGGCCGCGACCGCTTCCGGCGCGGCAGCGCGATCGCGGAACTGCATCTCGTAGAGGCGGCGATAGGCGCCGCCCTGCGCGAGGAGCCCGGCGTGCGTGCCGCGCTCGATGACCTGCCCGCGATCGAGAACGAGAATCTGCGTTGCGTGCACGATGGTCGAGAGGCGGTGCGCGATCACGAACACCGTGCGTCCGGCGAGCAACCGGTCGATCGCTTCCTGGACCAGCCGCTCGGACTCGGTGTCGAGAGCAGAGGTGGCCTCATCGAGTATGAGAATGGGCGGATCCGTGAGAAGCGCGCGCGCGATCGCGATGCGCTGGCGCT
>JAICUE010000404.1 GCA_025936015.1 Gemmatimonadaceae bacterium | reverse complement strand
GGCGCGAGGCCGATCACGTCGAGCGCGCGCAGCTTGGCGAGGCCGGTCTCGATGGTGACATCGCATCCCCAGAGGAGGCGCTGCGGGCCGACCGCCTCGAGCGCGCCATCGAGCATTCCCCGGTCGACGCCGCTCCCCGAGAGATCGAGGTAAACGTTAGGCAGGTCGCGCACCGCGACGTACGTATGCGCGTAGTCGCCGCCGCCGCCGATGTGGGCGAGGATGAACGACACCCTCGGGTGACGCTCGGCGAGGCGGCCGAGCTCGAGGCCGTCGGAGGCCTCCTGTCCCGGCCATTCGTGTCGCCGGTGCTGCCAGATGTGATGCAGGATCGGCAGGCCGTGTTCGGCGGCGGCCTCGCAGACCGAGTCGAGCAATGGATCGTCGGCGCGGCGGCTCGCGGCGAGCTTCACCCCGACCGCTCCACCGGCGACGCAGCGCTCGATCTCGGCGAGCGCGTGGTCCGTGTCGTTCGGGTTGACCGCGGCGTAGATGCGGACGCGGTCGCCTTCGCGGCGCTGGAGCTCGAGCATCGCCGAGTTGCCGGCGGTGACGTCGGCGGGCGACGGGAAGTACGTCGGCGAGGTGTGGCCCCACGAGCCGAGCGTGGACGCAACGTGCACCGAGATGCCGATCCGATCGCCGGCGCGAAGCCGCGCCGCGTTAGGCGCCTGCCAGTCGCTGCGGCCGGTGCCCGCGTGGAGGAAGTGCGCGTGCACGTCGATCAGCGGTTCGGTGCCGGCGAGTGGCGCGGTCCGCGGTGCCGGCACCGTCGCACCCGTCGTCATCGGCCGTGCTGCTCTTCGCGGATCGCGACCAGTGCGGCGCTCGCGGCGGCTTCGATGTCTCCGATCGCTTCCTCGTGCGCGAGTGCCGCAAAATTGTAGGCGCCGCGCTTGAACAGTGCGCCATTCACCAGCGCGTGCCTGACGAACGCGCGCTCGACATTCGGTTCGTCGAACTCGATGCGCCACATCTGGTCGAGGCCGGAAAGCTTGATCCCCGGCAATCCGCACGCGACGACGGCGCGATCGACCGCGCCGCGCATCGCCGCGCCGACGGTCGCCAGCGTGGCGCACACGTCTTCCTTCTCGTGCCAGTCGAGCACGGCGTGCGTTGCGGCGAGGCCGACGGTCTCACCGGCGAGCGTCGAAGAGATCCAGGTGCGGCGCGCGGCGTCCATGACGTCAGCGCGTCCGACAACCGCGGCGATCGAAAAGCCATTCGCCATCGCCTTGCCGAACACCGCGACATCAGGCTCGACTCCGGACAGCTCGCCGTATCCGCCAGGCTTGAGGCGGAAGCCGGTTTTCATCTCATCGAAGATCAGTACCGCTCCGTTCTCGGTGGCGAGCGCGCGGGCGCGGGCAATCCATTCCGGCGACGGCAGGCGCTCGACGACCGGCTCGATGACGATCGCCGCGAGCGAGGAGCCCGCGCCGCGCACTGCGTCCTCGAGCGCCTGCACGTCATCGAACGGGACGCGGGCAACGTCGGTGCGCGCGCCGGCTGGAATGCCGGCGACGTCATCACCGCTCGCCCAGTCGTGCCAGCCGAAATAGCCCGCGCAGACGATGCGATCGCGCGCGGTGTACGTCCGGGCGATGCGAACCGCCGCACTCACGGCTTCGGCGCCGCTCTTGAGGAACCGCACCTGCTCGGCGCAGGGAATGAAGTCGCACAGCCGCTCGGCGACCGAGACCTCGAGCACGTTAGGCATCCCGCCGACGTTCCCGAGCGACGCCGCCTGGACGACGACACTTGTAACATGCGAGTCGGCATAGCCGATGGCGACGCTGCCCAACGCCATCGTGCAGTCGACGACCTCGAGCTCGGAGTCGCCGTCGACGACGAAGAGGGAACAGCCGCGGGCGCGCGAGTAGTGCGTCGGGATCGTCTCGTCGAGCGGACCTTCGCCAAAGAGCGCTTCCGGACGCTTGCTCCCGGTCGAGCTTCCCCCGGGAATCACCGCGGCCGCGCGACTAGCCCATGGCTCGTGCTCGCCGACGGCTTCCGGATCGCCCTCGGGAAAACCGTCGTCGTCCGGCTCGCCGTCCTCGCTCGCCGCGTCATCGACTGACGGGACGGCGGGCTCGGTGCTCTCGTCGCCGCGGGAGCGGCGGAATTTGTCCCAGATCATCGGGGGAAGAATCCGTGCGCGAGGTGGCGCGTCAAGGTTCGTTGGGGAGGTCGACGGCTTCGTCGTGCGGCGACGACGGCGCTGTGCCTTGCCGCGGGGTCGGCTTGCGCGGTGGGACCGGGATCCCGGCGCGCTCGAGAAAGCGGACGACTTCGATCGCGATCGCGCGCATGAGGAGAATCTCGCGCGCATCGGGCGCGGCGCGGAAGGTCAGCGAGCGCATCGAGCGGATGATGTACTCGGAGTACCGCGTCTTGAAGAACTCAATCGACGAGAGCGCACGCTCGGCGTCGGCGAAGAACATCTCGTATTCGTGCTGCCGGGAGGGCGGCGCGTCCTTGCGTGGCGGCCGCAGCGACCGGGTAGCATCGGCGGCAGCGAGGTGCAGCTCGTAGAGGCCGACCAGCGCCGCCTGGGCGAGATTGAGCGAGGCGTGCTCGGTGGTCGGGATCGTGACGGCGATGTGCGCCTGGTCGAGCGCTTCGTTAGGCAGGCCCGAGTCCTCGCGGCCGAACAGCAGCGCGACCGGGCCCTCGGCGGCGTAGCCGAGCAGCTCGGTCGCCGCCTCGCGCGGGGCCATGATCTTCCGCTTCGCCGCGCGACGACGGGCGGTGAAGCCGGCAACCCGGACACAATCGGCCAGCGCTTCCTCGAGCGTGTCATAACGCTCGATCTTCTCGATGATGTCGAAGGTGTCATGCGCGATTCCCTCGAGGCGGTACGGATCGTACTCGACGGGATTGACCAGCCGCAGCGTGCTGGCGCCCATGTTCTTCATCGCCCGCACCGTCGCGGCGATGTTGATCGGGTTCTGCGGCTCGAACATCACGACGCGCACTGCGTCGAGGGAGGTCTCGGTCATCAATCGATCACGATGGGTATGAGCTTCGACGGGTCGTCGCGGTCGCCGCGGAGGTAGACCCATGCTCCCTCGGCGCCGCCGAGCACGAGCTGTCCGCGCCGCCGTTCGCGCCCGGGGGGAATCTCGTTGACGGT
>JAICUE010000124.1 GCA_025936015.1 Gemmatimonadaceae bacterium | reverse complement strand
TAGCGGTGCGACAGCGTCGCGGCGGCGATCACGGCACCATCGGTGATGCGGATGCCGTGGTGCGCCTCGTAGCGCTCCTTGAGTCCGCGCAGGATGGCGATCGTGCTCTCCACGCTCGGCTCACCGACGTACACCGGCTGAAAGCGGCGCTCGAGCGCGGCGTCCTTCTCCACGTACTTGCGATACTCGTCGAGCGTCGTCGCGCCGACGACGCGCAGCTCACCGCGCGCAAGCATCGGCTTGAGCATGTTGCCCGCGTCCATCGATCCTTCGGCCTTCCCCGCCCCGACGATGGTGTGCATCTCGTCGATGAAGACGATGAAGCGACCTTCTCCGTCGGTGATTTCCTTGAGCACCGCCTTCAGTCGCTCCTCGAACTCGCCGCGGAACTTCGCGCCGGCGATGAGCGCACCGAGGTCGAGCGAGACGAGTCGCTTGTTGCGCAGGCTCTCGGGCACGTCGCCGTTGATGATGCGCTGCGCGAGTCCCTCGACGATCGCGGTCTTGCCGACCCCCGGCTCGCCGATGAGCACCGGATTGTTCTTCGTCCGGCGCGAGAGGACCTGGATGACGCGGCGAATCTCCTCGTCGCGACCGATGACCGGATCGAGCTTTCCCGCGCGCGCCGCTTCGGTGAGGTCGCGGGTGTACTTCTCGAGCGCCTGGTACTGGTTCTCCGGCGTCTGGTCGGTCACGCGGTGCGAGCCGCGCACGCTCTCGATCGCCGCGAGGAGCGCCGCGTGCGACGCGCCGGCGCGCGCCAGTATCGTATTCGCCTCGCCGCCCTTCGTCGCGGCGAGCGCGAGCAGCAGGTGCTCGGTCGAGACATACTCGTCGCCGAGGTCGCGCGCTTCCTCTTCGGCGCGATCGAGGACCTGGTTCAGCTCCCGCGACATGCTCGGGTTGCCGACGCCGCCGCTCTGCTTCGGATGGCGCGATGCCTCACGCTCGGCCTGCTCCTTCAGCGCGGCGACGCTGGCGCCGACTTTCTGCAGCACCGGGACGACGATGCTCTCCTGCTGACCGAGCAGCGCGAGCAGGAGGTGAGTGTCGTAGACGAGCGGAGTGCCGGCGCGCCGCGCCAGCGCGACGGCCTCGTTGACCGCCTCCGCCGACTTCACAGTCAGACGTTCGGGATTCATCGTTCGCGTGTCCTTCCGATTGGTTCGTTCAGGGCTGTCGTGTCGCGAGCTCCTGTCGGGCGCGGGTTGCAAGGTCGGTGAGCACGTCGCCGGCCAGTGCGCTCAGCGTCTCGACGATGCCGGACATGTTCGTCGACGGCGACGCGCGCTCGAGCCGCGAGCTTCCCGACCACATGATGCTGTCGTCTTGAGCGCGCACGATCCGCAAATCGATGCGCACCGCGGCGAGCACCTGCTGGCCGCGGTCCACTTCCTCGAACTCGCGCACCGTCCCTCTCCAAATGTACGTCTGCGCCCGCCGCGACGGCGGGTCGAACACAGCGCGCTCGGCGGTGAGTGGAACGCGCGCCAGCACGCGCTCGGTGAGTACGCCGAGCTGGTCCGCGAGCGGGACCGCCCACTCGCGATAGGAGTAGGAGCCATACTCGGTGTCGTCGAGCCGGTACACGATCGGCGGGTCGCCGTAGATCCCCGGCGTGACATACTCGGCGATGCCTAACGTCCCGGTCAGCGGCGGAGGTGAGCCATCCGTCGCGTTAGGCATCGTGCCGCCGCCGGCGCCGGGCGCGCTGTCAGCGGGAACCGGCAGCGTCAGGCGGTACAGCTCGCGCGCCGGGAGCGAGCCAACATGGAAACAATCCACGCCGAGCAGCGCGACGAGCGGCACGACGCAGGTGAGTGCTCGCAGCGTCAGGCGCGCCGGGGAGAGTCGCCGGGCACTCATTGGGCCTTCGGGCCGACGGTCTTCTTCGGCGGCTCGCGTTTCTTCAGGACGCTCGTCGGATCGCGCTCGAGACGCGTCGTCAGGCGGTTCAGGTTGTCGGCGGTCGCCGCGAGGTTGCGCACCATCTCGTCGGCGCCACCGCCCTCGTTGAGCGCGTCGCGCAAGTCGCTGACGAGCGTCCGCATCTCGCGGAGCGTCGCGACCGCTTCCTTCTGCGTGCTCGCCAGCTCTGGCGTTGCGGTCTTCACGCCGTTGTCGAGCTGCGTGATCAGGTGGTCGGTCCGATTGAGCACGTCGCTGAGTCGCTGGGTGGCGGTGTCGAGCTGGCCGAAGATCCGATCGCTGCTCGCGTTGGCAGTCGTCGCGAGATGCTCGACCTGCGTGAGGGTGCGGTCGATGCGGTCGAGCGGCGACGCTTTCGCGATGCGCTCGGCGCTGTTGAGCAGGGTGTCAGCGCGCTCGAAGAACGACGCGAGCCGCGAGAGCGCGTCCTGGAAGTTCATCTGGTCCACGCTCGCGACGCGCCCGCCAGGCGGCAGCGGTGCCGCGTCGCTCTTGCCCGGCGTCAGGTTGAGGTACGGTGCACCGAGGAAACCCACCTGGGTGATCGATGCCTCCGTGTCGACGCGCACCGGCGTCTTCCGCTTGACGCGAAAGGTGACGACGATCTGCGTCGGATCCGTCTCGGAGAGATCGACCGCGGTGACCTGACCGACGAGCAATCCACCGTAACGCACTTCGTCCCCGACGTTGAGGCCGGCCACGCTGCCGAAGATCGAGTGATACTCGCGACCGCGATTGAAGATCGCCGGATAGTTCGAGAAGAGGATCAGGCCCGCAAGCGCGAGCGCGCCGGCGGCGAGGAAGGCGACGATCCCGAAGCGCTGCTCACGGGCGAGCGGCGTCACGCGGCAGTCCCCCGGCGATGCAGCAGCTGGCGGACGATCTCGTTGTCGCTGGCCGTGAGCTCCTCGCGGGTGCCGCGGGCGATGATCACGCCATCGGCCATCACGTAGATCTCGCTCGCCATGCCGAACGCATGTCGCACCTCGTGAGAGAAGATCAGGATCCCGAATCCATAGCGCGCCTGCAGCGCGGTAAGCAGGTCATCGATCTCGTGCGCCGAGTGCGCGTCGAGCCCCTGCGTCGGCTCATCGAGCAGCAGAATGGCGGGACGCAGCGCCAGCGCGCGCGCGATGGCCACGCGTCGCCTGCCCGAGCGGGGAAGATCGTCGGCGGACTGGTTGCCCGCGTCAGCCATGCCGACCTCGGCAAGCAACTCTCGCGCCGCATCGCGTGCTTCAGCGGGCGAGGAGTCGCTGTGCTCGAGCAGCGGAAGCTCGACATTCTCCACCGCGCTGATGCGCGAGATGAGTGCCGATCCCTCGAATACGACACCGAGCCGCGAGCGCAGCCGGCGAAGCTGCGTGTTCGAATCGATCGAGTCGTCTATTCGCGCGCCCTCGAGGTAGATGCGGCCGGCGAGCGGCTGCTCGAGCCCGACGATGTGCCGGAGCAGCATCGACTTTCCCGCGTGAATCGGCCCGATCACGAGATGCGTCGCGCCGGCGGGCACCGCGACGCACACGTCGTGGATCACCGGACTCAGAACGGGGCCCGTGAGGTGCTCGACGCGCAGCACGCCGTAACGGTCAGATGAGACCGGGGATGAAGTAGAAAATCGCATTGACGAATGTGTCGGCGGCGAGCACGAGAATCAGTGAGAGAACGACGGCGCGGGTTGCGGCTTCGCCGATCGCCGACGCGCGGCGCTCGGCGCTCAACCCTTCGTCGGAGGCGATCACCGCGATGATGAGCGCGAAGATGATCGCCTTGCCAATGCCGACGCCGAGATCTCTCGTGAGGAACGCTTCACGAATCTGGCTCGCGAAACGGTCGGTCGAATAGCCGAGGAACACCGTGCTGCCGACCCAGACGCCGCCGAGGATCAGTGCGTCGGCGATCAGCGTGAGCGCGGGGAGGACGACGATCACGGCGAGCAGCTTCGGCGAGACGAGGTACTTGACCGGGTCGAGCCCCATCGCGCGCAGCGCATCGATCTCGCCCGTCGCGTTCATCGACGCGAGCTCGCCGGCGATCGCCGCCGAGCTCCGCGCGACGATGAGCATCGCGACGACCACCGGGCCGAGCTCGCGCGCGGCGAACCAGGTGACGACGCGCGGCGAGATCGGCTCGGCGCCGTACGGCGCGAGCTGCGTCGCAACCTGGAAGATGGCGATCAGTCCGACGAGGAGCGACGCGCTGGCGACGAGGCGTAACGCGCCGATCCCGAGTGCGTACACCTCGCGCTCGACGCCGGAGGTGACGACGGAACGGCGCGAGAATGCGAGCCAGCCGAGCCAGTAGAGCGAGCGGGCAGCAAGACGACCGCGGCTGATGAAGCGCGCGTTCGCGGTGTGTGCCGGAATTGGCGGTGTCGAAGTCTGCGGCGCGGAAAACGTCACGACCGCTTGACCTCATCGCGAGGCGACGCTAGCCTTGCGCGCCAATGCAGCGACTCTCTCATGTGACCGTGCTCCTCGCCTGCGCGATAGTGGGCTGCGCCCGTGGCGACATCGTCCCCGGCGTAAGCGATTCGACGTTCGTAGCGACCATGGCGGAGCTGCGGCGCGCTGAGGGAAGCTCGCCGGATACCGCGACGGTGGCCGCGGCGCGACGGAGAATCTTGCAACAACGGGGCCTTACCGTCGACCAGATGGACCGCGCCGCGCGAAAGCTGGCCAACGATCCCGCGCGGGCGAGCGCACTGTTCGACGCGATCGCGAAGCGGATGGTGAACATCCCGAACGACAGCTCGCAGAAGAGCACCTCCGACAGCGCGGTGACGCGGTAGGTCGCGAAGCGCATCGCGCGGTCTCGCGATGCGCATGAAACGCACGAGGGCGCGGTCGCAACGCGACCGCGCCCTCGTGTTCTGCCGCAGCGCCGGACCGGGCCGGCTCCACAGCGTCTACTTCATCACGATCATCTTCCGAACGAGCATCTTCCCGTCGACCTCGAGGCGATACAGGTAGACGCCTGATGCCACTTCGCGATTGGAGCGAAGATACATCCCGTTCCAATACGCCGTGTACTGACCGCAACTCAGCTGCACGTTCTCGAGCGGCTGGCCCGCGTTCCCCGATGTTCCCTGAAGGATCGGGATCGCGACGAGCTGTGCGAGCACGTTGTAGATCCGCAGCGTCACGCGATGAATCCGACTCTGATCCGAGCAGGTGGGCGCGTCGCCCACCGTGAACGGGATCGTCGTCGTCGGGTTGAAGGGGTTTGGATAATTCTGGCCCAGCACAGCGACGGTACTCTTGTCGCCGGCTGCCGCCGTCCCCTGACCCGCTGCGCGCCGCGGCGCCCCTACGCTGAGGGTCAGCACACACACGAGTGCTGCCCAACGAAGCTTCATGAAGCAACTCCGAGCTGACGAAGAAGGATCGAGCGCGAGACTCCTGAAACGGGTGGACACCAGCAATGCGGATTCAATCCGCGGAACGGCTTTCACCGCGAACATATGAATCCGGGTGGGCCGGTGTCAAGCAATTCATGTCACAACGTCGAGCGGGATGCATACACAGTCCCTTACCCCTAGCTGCCAGTTACGTGCCCGCGCGCTTCCGCCCGCTGTCCTGCCTGACGGTGATCCCGTGCCGATCACAGTACTCGAGAAACGGAATGAGGTACTTTCGCGAAAGCGCCGTGAGGTCACGGAGTTCCGCAGGGGAGTAGACTCGTCCGCTCACCATGCCGTGACGCAGCACGTCGACGAGTGCGGCGAGCTCCGGGGCGAGGTAATACCGGTCCTCCTCGACCGCGACGACCGATCCCTCCCGCTCGAGAAAGCGAAGAACCGGGCGCGGGTCGGCGCCCAGCTCCGTCGCGAGCTCGGCGACCGACGGCGGCTCGCGTCCCGCGGCGCGGAGCCGGTCGGTGACAGCGGCGGCGAGGATCCCGGCCGGGCCGGCTAGGGACGGAGACCAGCCGGCGATCCGTGCCGCCGCGCCCTGCGTCGCGATTGCGCCGCTTTCGACCAGCCAGCCGACCGCCAGCTCGACCACGGAGGGCGCGACCGCCAGCGCGGTCCTGAGCGCGGCCAGCGGCATTCCAGGGTCGAGCGGCGACTGCTCGTGATGCGACGCGATGAGCTCCGCAGCCCGCGCAGCGGTGCGATCGACGAGGCTCCGGGCAATCAGCCGGCCATCCGGAGCGGCGACGACCGCTGGCTGGGAGCCCACGAACTCGGACACGCCGCCTGGCGCGAGACCGAGCCGCACCGCCAGCCCGCGTCCCGCGACACCGTTGCCGGCACCCTCCGCGAGCATCGCCTCGAACCGCGCCTGAAGCGAGAGCTCGGCGGACCACGGTCGCGGTCTCGCCACCGCCGGCGCCGGATCGACCACGCGGCCGCCGCCGATCGTCGCCCCCGGCGACGGCAGCCGGAGCACGAACCGGTCGCCACCGCGGGCGAGCACCGGCTCGTCGAGCAGGACGCGGGCACCGCGAATCTGTCCCGGCGCGAGCGCGCCGCCAGCCGCAACGACCCGCGCGCCGACGTCCTGGGTACCGAGGTGAAAGCGGACGCGCGTTCGCGGTCCGAGTGGCGCCGCATCCTCGAGGAGGGCGACGTCGGCGCGGAGCGTCTTCGCCGGCGCCCACTCGGAATCGGTGATGATCCAGCTCCCGCGCGGTACCTCGTCACGTTCGACGCCGGCAATCGAAAGCGCGATGCGTGCGCCGGGCAGCGCGCGCGCGGTCGGAGCGCCGTGCGACTGGATCCCGCGCACCCGCGCGGCGCGCCCCGATGGCATGATCCGCACGTTCGCGTCGGCGGGAAGCGAGCCGCTCCACACCGTGCCGGTGACGACCGTCCCCGTTCCCTTCACCGTGAACGAGCGGTCGATCGGCATCCGGAACAGGTCGGCCGGGTCGCGCGCCGGGAGCCGCGACGCCGCGCTGCCTAACGCTTCACGAAGGGCATCGAGCCCGCTTCCGCTGGCCGCCGAGACGGGGATGATCGACGCGTCGGTGAGCGGGCTCCCGGCGAGCGCGGCCCGGACGTCCTCGGTGACGAGCGCGAGCCACTCGTCATCGACGAGGTCGATCTTGGTGAGGGCGACGACGCCGCCGTGAACGGCGAGGAGCGAAAGAATCGCCAGGTGCTCGCGCGTCTGCGGCATCATCCCCTCGTCCGCCGCGACCACGAGCAGCGCGAGATCGATCCCCGTTGCGCCGGCGAGCATCGTGCGGACGAAGGCCTCGTGGCCGGGCACGTCGACGACCCCGGCGACACCGACGGCCGGCAATTCGAGCGGCGCGAAGCCGAGCTCGATGGTGATCCCACGTTTCTTTTCCTCGGGAAGGCGATCGGTGTCGACGCCGGTGAGCGCGCGGACGAGCGTCGTCTTGCCGTGGTCGATGTGGCCGGCGGTGCCGATGATCATGACCGAGC
>JAICUE010000543.1 GCA_025936015.1 Gemmatimonadaceae bacterium | reverse complement strand
GGAAGCGCGTGCTCGTCGGCGCCGGGGACACCTTCCGCGCCGGTGCGATCGACCAGCTGCGCGTCTGGGCGGAGCGCTCCGGCGCCGAGTTCGTCGGGGGGAAACCGGGTGGCGATCCCGCTGCCGTCGCCTTCGACGCGATCGACGCGGCGATCAAGCGTCAGGCGGACGTCGCGATCATCGACACCGCCGGCCGCCTGCACTCGAACGACGACCTGATGACCGAGCTGAAGAAAGTCGCGCGCGTCGTCGCCAAGCGGCTGCCTGACGCTCCGCACGAGACACTGCTCGTCCTCGACGGCACCATCGGCCAGAACGCCATCTCGCAGGCGAAGACCTTCTCGCAGGCGGTGCCCGTCACTGGCCTCGTCGTGACGAAGCTGGACGGCAGCGCCCGCGGGGGCGTCGTGGTCGCGGTGCACGAAGCGATCGATGTGCCGGTGAAGTTCGTCGGCACCGGTGAAGGGGTCGATGATCTCGCTCCCTTCGACGCGGCCGAGTTTTCCGCCGCGCTGCTCGCCGACGACTGATGGCGAGCGAGCGGGGGCGCCCCGCCGGGCCGGCGCGGATCGCCCTCGACACGCCGGTCATGTACCTGAAGGGTGTCGGGCCCGTTCGGGCCGAAGCACTGCGACGGTTAGGCATCGTCACCGCCGGTGACCTGCTGTATCACGCGCCACACCGTTATGAGGACGCCAGCACCGTCGCCCAGATCTCGACGCTCGAGCCGGGGATGCAGGCGACGGTCATCGGCCGCGTCATCTCCAAGGGCGTGCTCCCGACGCGAAAGGGACTCCGCATCTTCCAGGCGGTTGTCCGCGACGCGAGCGGATTGATCGAAGCCGCCTGGCCCGGCCAACCCTATCTCGACCGCACGATCGAGAAGGGCGACGTGCTCCTTCTCAGCGGCCAGGTGCGCTTCTTCCACGGGCGGCAGCTTCTCCCGCGCGAGATGGTCAACCTCGGCGACGAGGACGAGGGCACCGCATCGGGTCGCGTGCTGTCGGTGTACCCGGCGACCGAGGGGCTGGGCTTCAAGGTGATTCGCGGGCTGCTCGACGCGCACCTCGACACCCTCCTCCCGCTGGTGCACGAGACGCTCCCCGCCGCCGTGCTCGCGCCGGCGCGGGTGCCCCCGCTGCCCGAGGCGCTCCGGATGGTGCATCGGCCCGCATCGTTAGGCGAGGCGATGAACGGGCGCGCCCGCCTCGCCTACGAAGAGCTCCTCTTCGTCCAGATCCTCCAGCGCCGGGCGAACGCGATCGCGCGCTCCGAGCGCCGCGGCATCACCTTCGAGAACAAGCGGCTGCTCACCACCAGGCTGCGCAAGGGACTGCCCTGGGAGCTCACCGGCGCACAGGCGCGCGCACTCCGCGAGATCGTCGCCGACATGACGAGCCCGCGCCGCATGCACCGGCTCCTCCAGGGCGACGTCGGCAGCGGGAAGACGATCGTCGCGCTCTTCGCCGCGCTGCTGGCGATCGAGAATGGCTACCAGGCGGCGATCATGGCGCCGACCGAGCTGCTCGCCGAGCAGCACTTCCGCACCATGACGCGCCTCCTTGCGCCGTTAGGCAGCGCGCCGGTCCTCCTGACCGGAAGCCTCGCGCCCGCCGAGCGGCGGGCCGCACTCGCGCGGATCGCCAGCGGTGAGCCGCTGCTGGCGATCGGCACCCACGCGCTCGTCCAGGAGAGCGCCGTCTTCGGCAAGCTCGGCTTCGTGGCGATCGACGAGCAGCATCGCTTCGGCGTCGAGCAGCGAAAGACGCTC
>JAICUE010000388.1 GCA_025936015.1 Gemmatimonadaceae bacterium | reverse complement strand
TTGCTGTTGCAGTTGCAGTTGCAGTTGCAGTTGCAGTTGCAGTTGCAGTTGCAGTTGCAGTTGCAGTCGCTGTTGCAGTCGCTGTTGCAGTCGCTGGTGCAGTCGCTGGTGCAGTCGCTGGTGCAGTCGCTGGTGCAGTCGCTGGTGCAGTCGCTGTTGCAGTCGCTGTTGCAGTCGCTGTTGCAGTTGATGTCCGCCTTTCAACCGCAGTTGCCTCGCCTCCGCCAGCCGCAGTCCACGCCCGCGCGCCGTAGCGTGCGCCGTGTTCTCCCCCCGGGCTTGCGCGGGGTGTGAACCACGCGGAATTATGAGGGTATCGCACATGCCCTGTTTCCCCCCGGTCGGTTCACCATGCGAATGACTCTTCGCTCGTCTGTCCTGCTCTCGGTCGCGCTCGCCGTTGCCGCTGTCGTCGCCGCGGCGCAGCAGCCGGTACCGGCGCCGGCTGCGCCGGCGGCTGCGCCGCCGACGGGGCTCGTCGTCGGCTACATCTTCGATTCGACGGTCACTCGGCCCCTCGCCGACGCCACCATCCAGATGGTGACCAGGTCCGACGTCACGCACGGGCTGTCGTTCTCGGTGACCTCGGATTCGAGCGGATTCTTTCGCATACCGAATGTGCCGGCCGGTGATTACCTGCTGACATTCTTTCATACGCGACTCGACGAGCTTGGACTGAATGCGCCGATGAAGGACGTCACGGTGTCCGGCGCGCGCACCGACGTCGAACTCGGGATTCCTGAGACGCGGCATGTGATCGCGCTGCATTGCGGCCCGCAGGCGAGGAACGATTCGAGCGGGCTGCTGATCGGAACGGTCGTGGTGGCGGACGAGCCGGATCCGGCCGCGGGGGCGACCGTCACTGCGCAGTGGTTCGAGATCACCTTCAGCGCGCGCGGGATGGTACGCACGACGCCGACCGTGCGCGCGACGACCGACGCGAACGGTCGGTTCGCGATGTGCGGACTGCCTGGCGACGCGACGCTGAACGTGTGGGCGTCGCGGGGGAAAGCGGTCACCGGCTCGGTGAACGTCGACGTGAAACCATTTCGCGTTGCGACGCTCCAGCTCACGCTCGACGTCAGTGACACGGTGCTCGCCTCCACCGCGTCGGGACTGGTGCATCGCGGCTCGGCACGAGTGAGCGGATTGGTCCGCTCACCGTCAGGCAACGTCCTTCCCGGTGCGCGCGTCGCGCTGCGCGGGACGGACCTCGAAACGGTGGCCGATGCGAACGGCGCCTACTCGCTCGCCAACCTGCCCGCGGGAACGCAGACCATCGAAGCGCGGGCGATCGGGTTCGTTCCGATCGCGCGCAGCGTCACGCTGTCGGCGCGGACTCCACTGCGCTTCGACGTTCGCTTCGATTCCGCCGCGCGCATCCTCCAGACCGTCGAGGTCAAGGGAACGCGATTGTACGATCGCGCGACGCAGGAGTTCAACGACGCGAAGAAGCGCGGCTTCGGCTACTTCATCGATCGCGAGACGATCGAGGACCGGCAGCCGTTCAACACGAGCGACCTGCTGCGCACCGCGCCCGGCGTGATGGTCACGTCAGGCGGCCAGCCAGGGAGCGGGGCGAACATCGTGATCAGGGGCGGGGGCGGGTTCAGTGGCTCCTGCAAGCCCGGGATCGTCGTCGATGGACTGCCGCTGGGCGGCGATCCGGGAGACATCGACATGCTCGCGCGTCCGGAGGACATCGCCGGGATCGCGGTGTATCGCGGCCCGTCCGAAGTGCCCGTGGAGTATGCGAGCGGCAGCTCGTGCGGGTTGATCCAGATCTGGACGCGGCGCGGTGGAACGCCGCACGGGAAGTCGAGGTAGACCGTCGCGCCTGTCGCGGGCGTCGACAACCGGCAGCATCGATGACTGATGTCGCCCTCGAAGCGCACGACGACGTCACCCGCGTCAGGCTGTCGAGCTGGCAGAGCCGGCTGGCCGGTTATGAGGTGAGCGTCTACCTCGTTCGCGGGATGATGATCGACAGCGGCTTTCCATCAGCCGCTCCCGACGTCGTTCGCCTCGCGCGCGAGCGGGCGGTCACCGGGGCCTTGATCACGCATCACCACGAGGACCACAGCGGCGGCGCGGCCGCGCTCGCCGCCGCCGGGATCGCGCTGGCGATTCCGCCCGTGGTCGAGGCGGTAGTCCGCGCCGCTGCACATGTGCCGCTCTACCGCCGCGTCGTCTGGGGAACACCGTCACCGTTAGGCAGCGTCACCCGCGCCGCGGCGACGCCGGGGCTCGAGCTGCTGCCGGCGCCCGGCCATGCAAGCGATCACCATGTCGTCTGGGACGCCGAGCGGCGCACGCTGTTCGCCGGCGACCTTTTTCTCGGCGTGAAGGTGCGTGTCGCCCACCCCGAGGAAGACCCGCGCCTGCTCGTCCAGACGCTGCGCCGCTTCGCGGCGCTCGAGCCGGTTCGAGTGTTCGACGCGCATCGCGGCACGGTGCCGAACCCGGCGGCCGCCCTGCGACTGAAGGCCGACTGGATCGACGAGCTGATCGCGAACGTCGATGCGCGCATCGCGCGGGGATGGAGCGATCAGGCGATCCGCCGCGAGCTGCTCGGACGCGAACCCTTCTCCTCGTACGTCTCGCGCGGCGAATACGGAAAGACGAATTTCATCGCCGCGATCCGGCAGAGCGCGCCAGCGTCGCGCTGACCGCGGGGCCGCGCATCGACAACGTCCGAAACGCGCGCCATATTCGCGCCGGGCGACCGACTCGCCGCGCGCCACCCGAGTGCGCGGCCAATTCAACCGGTGCGAGGAGCGATGGAATCCACTGAGTACGATGCGATCGTTGTCGGATCAGGCATCTCCGGCGGGTGGGCGGCGAAGGAGCTGACCGAGCGAGGACTGCGCGTTCTCCTCCTCGAGCGCGGGCGCAACATCGAGCACGTGAAGGACTACGTCAACGCGACGAAAGCGCCGTGGGAATATCCGCATCGTGGCGGACGCACGCAGGACATGATCAAGGCCTATCCAGTGCTGAGCCGCGACTATCCGCTCAACGAGAAGAATCTCGACTACTGGGCCTCGGACCAGGATTCGCCCTACACCGAGGTGAAGCGCTTCGACTGGTATCGCGGCTATCACGTCGGCGGGCGCTCGCTGATGTGGGGCCGCTGCAGCTTCCGGTTCAGCGACATCGACTACACCGCGAACGCGCGCGAAGGCATCGCGATCGACTGGCCGATCCGCTATGCGGAGATGGCGCCGTGGTACAGCCACGTCGAGAAGTTCGCCGGCATCGCCGGCTCGAAGGAGGGATTGCCGCAGCTGCCTGACGGTGAGTTCCAGCCGGCGATGCCGCTCAACTGCGCCGAGGAGCTGGT